>CBHROW010000377.1:0-5257 GCA_966080355.1 uncultured Chryseosolibacter sp. | reverse complement strand
AAAAAAATGCCGGCCGTTGACGCGGCTCTCGTCTGTGCGACTGATCTCGATGACGTTTCCAGCCAGGTCGCGATAGATGGTGCCATAGTAACCCGTTCCTGTTGTTTTGATGTATTCAAATCGAAGACCAGGCGTGAACGAAAGCTTATCGGTGATGTAAAAAATGTTTTCCACAAACGCGGAAGCGTTGCGATTCGGGAACTGGTAATCGTAAGTGATAAACTCATCGGGGTTCACGTAGTTGAAGTCAGGGCCGCTTCCATTGCTTCCAACGCCTTGCGTACTATGATTAAACCCATGATAGTATCGCGTTCCGAGAAGAAGTACCGATTGAATATTTGTGACCGAATACCGTTTCAAAAAACGAAGCTCCGTTCCCCAGTTTTGAAAATCACCTTTGATCAGGTCGCGTTCGCTGTCATCATCTACGGTGGCTACACGGTTAGGTCTGAAGCCAAGTGAATAGCGATTTGCAGAAAGTCCGAAAACCCGAACATTGAACTCTGCGCTGTTATTGAACTTGTGATCGACATGAATTGCAGCGAGGTTCCAGTTCACTTTGAACCAATTTCTCGCACGGTTGGTCTGTCGAGCATCTTGCTTGAACATTTCATCGGTCAAACCTCCGGGCTGCTGCGCGAGATAACCCATCTGCGTAACATCAAATCCGATTTTGGTATTGTCAGTGAACGCATAATTCACGTTTGCATAAAACGTGTGATTATCGAAATGTGAATTTTCTCTCCAGCCATCGCCTCGCTTGTATTGGAAAAATGAATAATAGCTGATCTTTTTGTTGGTTCCGCTCACACTGGTAAATGCGTTGTAAAAGCCGAACGACCCGAGTGTTTGCCGTGCCACAAGCTCAAACGGTTTGTCGGCAACCGGTTTTCGCATACTGAAGTTGATCAGCCCACCGAACTGTGTTCCATATTGAAGTGAGGCTGCACCGCGAACGATCTGGATCCGACCGATCGCTTCCACTGGCGGTGTGTAATAGCTTTCCGGATAACCGAGTGCGTCTGCGCTGATGTCGTAACCATTTTGGCGAACATTGAAATTCGATGTCCGGTTCGGATCGAGTCCCCGGCCTCCTATGCTCAGCTGAATACCGGCACCATCATTCTCCCAAATGTTCAATCCGGCAACGCGAGAATAAACCTGTCGCGCATTGTTTGTAGCAAGGTTAGCCACGAGCTGTTCGGGAATAATAACTTCGGATTTTTTTCCTTCGTAGATCCCAAAATTTTCCACGGCACGCATGCGGGTAAAACCGAAAGTGGTTTGTACATCCTGAATAACCACCTCCTCGAGCGTCTGATCGAATGGATACAAGTAGACTATCTCAAATTTGTCTTTATCTCCGATGCGGACTTCGACCTTCGCATATCGGAATTCAGGATTTACAATATGGAGCGTGTGCTCGCCACTCGCCACGTCATCGAAAACAAATCTGCCGCGCGAGTCGGTCATCGTGGAAATTTTATCGCTGTCGAGATAAACCACACAGTTTTTAACAATTGTGCTATCCTTTATAGAGCTCACCAATCCTGCGAGCTGGTATTGTGCGACCCCGGCAGTGGATATCAACAGAAGAAAAAAGATCTTAAAAACCCTGGATGTCATGTTCAAAAGGAAGTATCCAGTTTTTATGTTGAAATGAATCGTCAAGCTTGGCAAGGTCCGTTTTCGAATCGACAAGTGGTTTGCCCAGGCGGCCGTTCAGTGCAACATAAGAGTCGACATAAACTTCTGGTTGCTTAAAGCCTCCTGCTGCAAAATGGTCTCGAAGAATATGGGCGTACTGCAATATCATATCGGGTTGTGTCGCCATCATTTTTTCCTGCAGTGGAGTAAGGAATTCTTTGTTGTCTACCATAACCTGCGCACCACTTGAAGAATCTCTCACCATGAATTGTGCGCTTCCCGCTTTCTCCATCAGCATAACGCGCCATGAGAACCGGTATCCTTCTTCAGTCCAGAATAATTCATCGGGATAGAAGGCATATCGAAATGGGATCAATGCCTGAATTGTAAAAAATACAATGAAGACTGCCATAACCACGGCTCGTATTTTTTGGTCGTACATGTAAGTTCGGTTCACATCGTTGTAAGTAATTCGCAGCCAGGCTTTCAATTTGTCAAGGATACGTTCATGAAAATGAGCAGAGAAGAAAATTGTCGCTGTAAAGATCATCACGTATGGAAACATCCCGATAGGAAATAGAACGGAGGTGAGCACGTGAAAAACAATGACGGCAACGAAGGCAAATGGCCGTGTGAATGATTTCAGTAGAAAAAATGGAATAAAAAGATCGTAGATGCACCCGACCCACGCGAACAGATACGCAATCCATGTGTAGTTTAAAATGGAACCGATCAATGGCAAATCGTTCTTTGCCGGCAGCCAGATCTTCAAGGGCTGAGCGTGTAACAGCCAATCGCTGTTTACTTTGGCTAGTCCAGCAAAAATGTAAAGCATACATACCAGAAGTTTCAACGAATCAATGCACCATTGCGGAACGCGTGCAGCCGATACGTTGGAATTCCGCCAGGCGTCCGCTGAAAAATATGCATGGGCTGGAAGGAACATCATTAAGAAAGAAACGAGACTTACAAAATAATAGTGATTGAGGTAAGTGGTCTTATCGATGAGTTCGATGTATGTAAATGAAAGAAAAAGTGCAACACTTGAAATCCTGTAAAAAAGACCGATCGCTACGAACAAGGCCGCAATTGCGCAGATTGCAAACAACAGGTAAGTGTATCCACCCCAACTGCGGATGAATTCAAATCCGTAGTACTTGAAAAAATATTTTGGCTGAATGTAAAGTTCCGCGATCCAGCCCTTTGCCCAAAAGCGAATCATACTTACAAAAAGCATCAGCCCCAATCCCATGCGGAAAACCGCGAGTGGCGCAGCGGAGGTTTGCTTTTCCAAATATGACCCAATTCCTTTCATAGGTTAATCTCCATCGTTATCGGTGTAAGTGATCGTCACGCTCATCGCAGAGGTCATATCGACCTTGAGCATGCGCACGAGCTTTTGCATATTCGCAAACATTTCAATCATGGCTGCGTTGTTCGTTTGAACTTGCTGATCGAGACTCGGCATCATCCCCGGAAAACGTGCGTTGATATTCTGGAATTCAGCTTCAATGAGTGTTGACAATGGCGTTCCCGTTGAAGCATCGGAGGCATCGAGTGCATCGAGATATGTTTTGAAAGACGGTCCGGTTTCGAGAAGTCCTGTTTTCTTTCCAATAAAAAAATCGTACGAAGCCTGGTGTGCGAGCTGCGCCAGTTCGCGCGAAATATCATTCTTATAATACGCTTCGACTTTATCCGCGTGTGGCGTTGTGCTTCCAACGACAGCAGCGCCCGAAGGAATTCCAATTTTTCCTGAACGAATGTAACGCTCATAGTTCAACACAAATGCATTTGCTACGAGCCCAAACGATGAACCAACATCAAGACCTGTTTTTGAAACAAATGTTTCGCGATAACCCGAACCCCATTCGTTAACAACATTGGTGATCAGCGAGCTCATGTGCTCTACAACGCGACCGACATACCCAGCTCGCTTTGCACCCAAGGAGCCATCAGTATAGTAAGCAACGATGGCGTCATCGCTTTGACCAACACCATTGATCAAATAATCAAGTGCAGGAAATCCTTGCCGGGCATAAGACGCGGGAACCTCAAGGTTTGAAGAAGGGTCACTGATATTTGCCTCAATTCCGGCAACGTCAGCAGGATAAATGTTGAAGAAATTCCGAAGTGTGTATTTGTCGGCAGGTCCAAACTCAAACAACTCCACTTTCTGCCACGCTTTGTAGGCGTCAACCCACTTCATTCGCAACTCCGCAAGATTGTCGACATTCGGTGACGACTGAAATGTTGAAGCTTGTCCGGCCATTGCATCGAACTTCACCTTGAATTCAGCGTATGATGGAATCACGATCTGGTCTGCCCAATTTGTCAGGATCTCTTTCCGATCCTTTCCATTGTCCTGGGTGGAAGGTTCATTGTTATCACCACCACATGACCAGAGGATCAAAGCCACCAGTAGGAATTTTCCTTTTATGAACTTCATGTTTTAAATGACAAATGGATTGTTGGCCGTGCCATCAATCCATTGTTTGAAATAGTTTATTTTCTATAGACTGAACTTCGCTCGGATCGCATCTGATGCATTTGAAATTTTTGCCGCTGTCAGATCCCAAAATCCATTGGCTGATCCGACAAGATCATTCAACAGCTGATCTGAAAACGCTGCGTCAGCACCATGGAGTTTTGCAAAACGCAATGCGTAAACAAAGCCGAGTCCTTCACCCATGGCATGAGCGCGGGCTGCATCAGATGTTCCGGTTTTCCATTTGTCGAGATAACCGAGAGCAGCCATCGCTATTGTTTTTTCAAATTCGGTGCGAATGAACGTGGCTTGAGTTTCCAGTTCGTTTTTGTCGTTGTTCACGATAGCAACGCGGCCTTTCAGAAAAGCCGGAAAGATATTCGCGTAGTTCACTTTATTGTATTCCCAGATGTATGAGCCTCCCGCAAACTCGATTGTTCCTCGCGTATCGTTGGTTGATCCCTGCAAGTAAATTGGATTGAGCGTGAGCAGACCATAAGCAACGTCCCAGTTATGCTCGAGTTGCGTATAATTCATATCACCTACAACATTGTAGTTGTCGGCTTGAAGACCTTCGTCCATCAGCACATTGCCGATGTAGTCGAGCTGAAGCGCACCGATAAGAGATTTTTGAATGACTTGAGCGATCTCGATCCCTTTTGCATCAACGAGGTAAGAGCCGAGTTTACCAGCATGACCTGCAGTGGCTGTTGTTGCAACCGAGTTGCTCGCCACATCGATCTGGTCAAAATAGCTTTCGATCTTGGCGCGAACGGCCTCTGCTTCGGTCGAACCATAAGAGCTCGCCACCGTGGTTTTCAAGTTCATATGCGAGGCATTCAGTGCAGCGCCCGAAACATTGATCGTTGAAGTAGAAATATCCGTGAAGGGAGCGCCAGTGTTAGCGAAAAGTTTTTTCAACTCAGCCGCATCAATATGGCTGTTGGATGAAACACGCGAAGTCGAATAATAATTGAGAGCCTGGAACATTTTATGACGATCCGTTCCGTCCGCCAGGTCTACGGTGGTGTTTCCTGAAGCATCCACAAAAAGTTGTGAATATGGAGTTTCAGGTGTGGCGATATTGTAGTCGATGCTCGCGCGAAGATTTGGTTTTTTATC
>CBHROW010000376.1:0-5306 GCA_966080355.1 uncultured Chryseosolibacter sp. | reverse complement strand
GCGTTCAAACTTATGTTTTCGACCACCTGAGCGATGCTAACGTTTGCTAAGCTGCAGAATTTATCAACGCATCGACAAGATCATGCTAACGGAGAGCGGTCTTTGCTTCTTGGTGTAGAAACTTGTCGCTTGATGAAAAAAAATGTGCTGGAGGCGATCCCGCACATTTTGATTCATTGAAGGCCTTTATCGCCTACTTACTGACTTCGTAAGCAACCACTTTATTTTTGAAAAACGTTGGCACCAATAATAGTTTCTTGCTTTGAATGTATTCGATGTCCGCAGAGCTCACGCTGTCTGCACGGGTGTCCATCACGGTAGTTTCTGTCCACTCGGGACTGATGTAATGCACTACACCGTTCCAGCTTGACACAAGATATGATCCGTCACCGAGCGCTTCGATACCGTCTCCGTTTTCAATACTGTCTGTCTTTGCCGTAATTTGTTTTGAAGCCGGATCAATTGTGTTGAAAGTTTTCCCATCCCAAAGCACGGTCAAAAGCTGACCATTGCTGTCAACATACAGTCCGTTCGGGCCTGCAAGATTTTCCATGAATGTTGAAAGTTTTCCATTTTCGATCACGTAGATCGTGCCGCCACCTGAATCACTCACATACACTTTGCCCGCATTGTCTGTAGCGATGTCATTAAGGAACTTCGCGCCTTTCACCGGATAGGTCTTGACGATTTTTCCTTTTGCGATATCGATCTCGTGAACCCGATCGATGTCGGTCACATATAGTTTTCCGTTCGAGATTCCGAGGCCTTTGGGAGCATCGATGCCTTTGATCCATTGGGCTTCGGTAACTTTTCCGTCAAGGGATACTTTACTGATAAATCCGTTGCCATCCTTCTGATCAGGTCCGCCATTGATGTTAGACACGTACAGTACATCGTTCGCCTCGTCATAAATAACGGACTCGCAGGTTGTAAGGACGGGTTCAGTTTCCCACTTCTTGGTCAACGTAACAGGGGGCGGTGGCGGAGTTGCCACAGAATCGGTCTTAGCAGTTTCTTCAGCAGGTTTTGAACCCTGACATGCAGCGGCAACTAAAGCAATAACAAAAATGAACAGGTTGAATTGTTTCATAGGTTTTACGTTTGAGCGCCAAATATAATCGTGTTTTTCAATATGATGTTCGCCAGTATGACAGCATTTGTGTTTCACTTTGGTGCAAGCGTTGAGTTGCTTACAAAAGCGATAAATTTACTGTCCGGTGACCACGATGGAACATTGATTGTTCCCTGCCCTCCGTATAAGTGTGCGATCACCCGAGGAGCTCCGGGAGCATCCAAAGGCATTATTCTGAGCATTACGCGTTTATAAAATGGATGATCTCCAGGAGCGATGTCCGGTGGGAACGAAATGATCGACATCCACTTTCCGTCCGGTGAAATGTGTGGGAACCAGTTGTTGAATTCGTCAAATGTGAGCTGTTCAGGATTACTTCCATCGGGTTTCATCCGCCAGATCTGCATGGTGCCAGTAGGGTTAGCGTTGTAATAAATATATTTTCCATCCGGTGAATATTCTGGTCCGTCAGCGTGGCTGTTCTGATTGTTGGTAAGCCTCATCTCTTTTCCTCCGGCCACTGGTGCCTTGTAAATATCGTAGCTGTTGCCACCGCGCTGGGCGACATATAAGACATCCTTTCCATCCGGAGACCAACCGTGCCAGTAAGACGGAGTCTGCTCGGTGATCATTTTGGGCGTTCCTCCAGCTAATGGCAAAACATACACAGTCGATCCGCCTCCAGGCAACCCATTTCGATGATGACTGATCGCGAGCCATTTGCCATCGAATGAAATACCATGATCATTGTTGTTCCGGTCTGCAAAATCGGTATTGAGCTTTTCAGGTTTTCCACCCCCGATGGGAATGGTGTAAAGGCTTCCCTCCTGGTTGAACAAAAGTTTCTTCCCATCAGGCATCCAGTTTGGCGCCTCAAATCTTTTGTCGTATTCGTAGATCACCTTACGCTTACCGTCAGCCACATTAACGATCTCCATTCTCGATCCGAGCGTACCATCTTTATACGCATCGAATTTATCAGGCGCGGGTTCATCGATCCTCACGTTATAGGCACGAGCTTCTTCCATCACATCAGCGTTATGTGAGCAGATGAATAAACCGACAAGAACTTCTGTCGGAAGATTCGGATCTGAATACGAACCGATGAGTTGCAGCGGCTCACCGCGATGTGCTGCATGCAGGGTCACGGTATTATCTTTTCGCTCCAGCCGGATAGTCTGATAATTTTTTTTGGAAGCGAAGATCTCGTCTTGCGGATCGCGCATCTCTGCTCCACTCGCAGTACGCCATTGCAGCACCGTCAGTCCATCGCCATGAAGAGTTCCACTGATGTGCACGTCTTTATCTTCGAGCGAAGGCCTGATCATCCACCCTACTTTTCTATGCGCATCCGTGCCTTTGCCAACGAATTCGAAATCGGCAGTCGCGATAAAATTTCCTTTTAGTTTCTTGTAAGCGAACTGAAACTCATCTCGGGCGAACCAGATGTTGTACCCGCCACCCTTCAATGTATACTCTTGCGATTGTGGATCATATGACGTGCTTCCTTTTACTTTGGGATTCCCAACGTCCTGCATGGCAGAGAAAATACCGACTGGCTGTTGAGCGAAAATTGTTGGTGCAAAAAAGATGATGAAAAACGTAATGCGCAGTTGCATGGACAAGCGTTTTGGTGATGGAATACTAAGCTAGCGCAAGTCGAGCGAAAAAAAAAAGGCCAGGGAGCACCTGACCTATACACTAAACCTGTATAACTAACTAATGAATTTTCAAGTCGGGCACGTGCTGATCGATCACCAGGTTGAAGCTGCGTTTGCGTGAATCGAGCGAATGTCCTACAACTTCTTTAGTTTCCGATGCCGTGCGCTTTCTTGCGTTGACCGCACCTCCCGTGATCTGCCCAATCGCCTGGCTCAGCAGTGCTTCCCGCGTGTCGCCAAGTGGGTAAAGGTAAACGCTATTGTCTTCGTCAAGGACATTAGGCGTGAATCCGCTTGCATAGTCGGATTGATCCTTGCTGTTGGAAACTCTTACAACAATAGGCTGCATGCCCCACTTGTTGTCGGTGTTGTGTTCATCATAAAGAGAGATCGAACCAACGTTTTTACCGTACGTTACATCACCGATAATGAATACATCCATGAATGGCTTGAGTGCATTGATCACAAGTTCGCTTGCTGACGCTGTTCTCGAGCTTGTCAACACGTAGACCCGACCGCCCTCGAGCAATTGACCAATGTTTGCAGCTTTGTCTTGAAATTTGGTGATGAGGTAAGATGAGCCCATGCTCGGGTCGGCAAGGATCTCGTCCTGCACTTCCGTATTGTAAGTGCGTTTTGCGAACACACTGCTTGAATTGATGCCTTTGCCGATGAAGCTCGCGAGGCTTTGCGCAGCCGTTTCTGCTCCCCCGCTGTTGAACCTCAGATCAAGCACCAGGTCCGTGATACCTTGCGCCTTAAAGTTGGCGAATATGTTCTGCATTTCGTCATCGTACCTGGATGAGCCATCCGTTCCGGTGGCGAAAAAATTGTACACGTAGTAACCGATCTTTTTGTTGTTTACGGAAAGAATTGTGTCGAGATAGTTCGGATCCTCACTGTACTCAACCGCAGTCAGGTTAACCGTGCGCTCGTTGTCGAAACGATCTTCACCGGTAACAAGAGATTTTACTTTGATCGAATGATTTTCCTTCATGGCATCAAGAAGATCTTTATAATTGCCGGTGGTCATGGATGTGCCATTGATCTGACTGATGATATCTCCGCGTTTTAATCCGGCAGCGGATGCGGGCGAATTCGGCTTGACATACAATATCTGCGCAATCACATTATCGCTATTCTCGCTTTCGCGATATAAAACAAACTCATAACCTGCTTCTTTGCTGATACCTTGTAAGGAATTCAACAGTTCCTGATAGTTGTCCTGGATCCATGAGAAACGGTCTTCCTTGGCAAGCAGTGATTTGAAAAACTCGTCAGGCGCAAGGGTTTTGTCGGGAGACGAAGGCAGTTCATCATTCCACAGGTACCAGAATTTCATATTCTCCAGTATCCAATCATTGACTTTCGTATTGGAAGTCGTAGTTGTCGTGGTAGCGGGCGCGGGGTCATTTTCGTCTTTACAGGCAGAGACGAGCAGCACCAGGATCAGGCTGAAGAATCCGATCTTCACCTTTGCTTCGGGCCAGAATATTTTCATGATTTTATTAACGTGAATTGCTTGTTTCTAGTATCCAAACTTACCCTCGCCTAAAAAAGTTTACCAGCTTTAAGCCGCAGATTTGCTCGAACGAGCGACACCACCTTTCTTGCAAAATGCTGGTATCATTTTTTAATTCGGAAAGGTCCGATGGGTCAGTCGATTAAGGATATTTTAATAGCATTGAAGCGGGCGTTTACGCTGCTTCGTTATAAAGACCCGCTCATCCTTTCTTCCTCCACGGCCTTTTTTGCCACGTTTTCACTCTCACCGATCATTGTGATCCTGTTCTATTGGTTCAAGCTCATTTTTGGGTCCGACCGTGTGAGTGAGCAGGTCTTCAAAACAATTGCCGCTAGCGTAGGTACAGAAACTTCGCGCTCGATCGAGAATATCGTTCACAATTTCATGTCGTTTGAATCGAATTGGTTACTGACAGTAATCAGCTCGATCTTTTTTCTGTTTGTTGCCACTACCTTGCTTGGCGTGGTGAAGCACGCTATTCAACGCGTTTGGTCTTTGCGAAGAAAACCAGGATTGAAGCTAAAAGTAATCTCGCTCGAGCGTGGAACTCAGATCGGATTCTTACTTTTTACAGGTGTTCTTTTTGTCGTTTCGTTGTTGGTTGACACATCCATGGCCATGTCTCTGGATTATATGGAGTCACGAATGCCGCATCCAATGATCGTAGCCATACACTATTTACATATTGCATTTACAGTGATCGTTGTTTCCACATGGTTCATGGTACTTTTTAAGGTGCTGCCGGCAGCGCATGTGTCGTGGGACACAGCCTTCAGCGGTGGACTGCTTACTGGCATCCTGTTCTCGCTTGGAAAACTTGTTCTGGGAAAGGTCCTGGTTCACTCGCGATTTGAATCCATCTTCGGTGCCTCGGCTTCGCTTGCATTGTTGCTGCTTTTTATTTTTTATTGTTCGTTCATACTTTATTATGGCGCTGCATTTACGCACGAGTATGCAAGAATGAGTAACCAGGAGATCTGTGCGAGCAAATATGCGGATGAGTTCGAGGAAAGGATTGTGGGTGAAGTGTGATGCGGCCCTCGATTTG
>CBHROW010000375.1:0-5322 GCA_966080355.1 uncultured Chryseosolibacter sp. | reverse complement strand
TTTAACCCTTGCGAAAAGGGACTGCAAATATCGATAAAACAGCCCCAATTATCCAACTACGAATCCACATTATTTTAATGAAGTGCTGCAGTTTTTTGCCTCAAAAACCTGATTTCCAAGGTTTTTGAACCAGAGCACTAAAATAATTTAGCGATCAATGCCTTCGGGTCTATTGCGTTAAAGTCGTTCACCACCAGATCGCATTCCGCCAATTCCTTTTCCGAATGCGTGGTTGAAAGGCCAACAACTTTACAGCCGGCCTCTTTTCCTGCCCGCACGCCTGAGAGTGAGTCCTCAAAAACAATGCAGCTCGCTGGATCTTGCTTCAAAGCAGCGGCCGTGTTTGTATAGATTTACGGATCGGGCGTCCCATTTGTAACAAAAGATTCGTCAAGGATCACAGGAAAGTAATGTTCGAGCCCGGTGCGCATCAATGTGAAATCAACATTTGCTTTCGGTGCCGAAGTGGCGATCGCCCGTGGGATGCCGAATGCGTCCATCTGATCGAGAAATTTGACAAGGCCGTCCAGCGGTTTGATATCGTTCTTATAGAGTTCGCGAAACATCGTCTCCTTTTCATCGGCAAGCGAACGAAGCTTGGCATCGGAGAGTTTTCCAAAAACATTGGTGATCCAGTCGCGGTTTGTACGCCCATAGATCTTCTCTTTCAGTTCTTCTTCCGAGAAAACTTTTCCGTATCGTTCACAAAATCTTTTAAGGGCTACCTTATGGAATGGATTGCTGTCTACGATGACGCCATCCATGTCAAAAATAAATGCAATCATAATTTCTCACCGCACTGGCGCAGAGACGCGGAGTTCGCAAGGAAATTGTTTGATGCGAATCAGGCCCACGTTACTGCTATCGTTGCGCGGACGCAAAGATATTAAAAGATCGCTCCCGGCCTCTCACCTCGTACATCGCACTTCGCACCTTTGTGTGATTGCGGTCTTTAGCGCGCATACGGTCACCGCTCAATAATGAGTTTTTTAGTGAATGATTTTTTTCCGGTGGTGAATCGGAGTACATACAGCCCGGAAGCCAGTCCGTTGATCGATCGCTCGAAACTTGTGAATGGCTGAAGAACAGTTGTGGGCGCTATTTTCCGCCCGAGTGAAGTAAATATCTCCAGCAAGGCCGGACGATCGATTCGAATCGTCAATGTTTGTGTTTGATTGATCGGATTCGGGGATACATCGATCACAGCTTCTTCCGGCAACGACTCACCTTCATCGTGCTTCAATACACACAATCCTCCCAACGTGTTACCCGTGACAATAGCAGGTCGCGTGCTGCCGAACAGATTTACGATCGATGGCCAGGTTCTGCCACCAAGATTTTTTCCTTCGTACGTTTCGCGAATTGGATTTCGAATAAGGTCAGCAACGGCAATGGTTGTCTGGTGGCGGTAATCCGGAATAATGTTGAGGATACCATTTTGATCACCGTATAAAAGGTCGAGTGTTCCATCGCTATCGAGGTCGCCAATAGCGGCTGCAATGTACTGCCGCAATACCGAGGCGTCCAATCCTGCGAAAGCACCTTCACTCAATGCAAAGGCGAGGTTGCCGGCCGATTGTGTCCACAACTCCAGCGAACCATCAGAGCGACCGACAAGAAGATCGGTAACTCCATCCTGATCAACATCGAAGACGTAGACATTCTCATTGCGTTGAAGTTGCAAATCGATTTGCTGGATCTGTTGTCCGGAGAAATCAAGGGAGGTTGAACTTTTATTTGGAATGAAGTTCAAGCGCGTCACGCCATCGGCATATAGCGTGGACGTGAATACCAGATCGAACGTGTTGTCATGGTTGATATCGGCAAACTGTATTTTACGGTTGAAGTCATTCAATGAAACGAGGTTCAAATAATTTTCATCCTTCAGGGAAAATTCAGGAGTTTCGGATGAGCCGGTATTTTCATAATAAAAAACCGGTGATGTGAGATTAGGCTGACCAAAATTGCTTATGAAGAGATCGTAGTCACCGTCAGCATCGACATCGAAGAAAGCCGGCACCGCATTGTCGCCAACATCGATCATTTCAGACTGCAGAAAACTCTTTGTGATCAAAGAAAATTCCGGAGTCGATGTTGTTCCGATATTTTTAAAGAACCAGTTGGAATTTTTAAAGTCAGAGTTGAGATAATCGCGCGTAAAAACATTCGTGCAGATCATCAGATCTTTTTTCCCATCGCCATCGATGTCTTCATAATAAGGTGTCGGATAAGCTACGATGGCTGCCGGATCGCGCGGAGGGAATGTTGAGGAAGTTTCTACAATGGGATTGGCAACAGTTCCGCTATTCGCAAGTTTGAATAGCTGGGAGCATGTGGCCTCGGAGAACAGCAGCTCTTCTTCAGAATCCCCGTTCAAGTCAATGGCCAACAGGCTTTTTCCTCCGGCATGTTTTGTTCTTCCACCGGTGGGGCAGTCTTGTCCATTGAAAGCAAATACACCACATGAACATTCGCGAAAGCTTCCCCACGTCTGAGTCACGCGTTCAAAGTCGAGCGAGTCGCATCGGCCATAGCGCTCCATGCCGAAGTTCTTATGAAATTCAACCGTGCCATTGGCGGCATAGCGCATATTCATCACATCGAGGTCGCCATCGCCATCCAGATCGCTGATGGAAGGAAGATCATCGAACTGCAGTTGGACATTGATCTTGCCGGTAAATCCTTTTGTTAAAAGCACCGAACTTTTTCCGGATCCAGCATAAAAAAATCGTTGTGACCAGGTCGGAAGCTCGCCAGGTGGTGTGGTGTTTGTGTAGACTTTAATACCGAGATTATCGCCTGTGAAAAGATCCTTCCTCCCATCGCAATTATAGTCGCGAAGTAACACCCAGTTGAGAATCTCGTCTGGGAATGAGGATTCGTAAGCAGGGTCGTAAACGAAATTCACACCTTCCCGGAGAAATGTGAGAACTTTGCTGGCCATGCGATCAAAAATGACGAGGTCTTCCGCGCCATCGTTATTAAGGTCGAGCGCGTTGTATTGAGCGGCATTGAGCCCTCCGGCCCACGCTAGTGTTAAGTCGTCTTGACCACTGTCGTTGCGCACCGGAATCGTCTGATCGAGGTTATAGGTGAACTGCCCGCAAACCGGTGTTGAAAAAAAACTACACAGGCAAACCAGCGTAATTTTCGGTATTAAAAATTTTGTCGGTACTGTACTCATTGGCCTCGGTCGACCTGTTATCTTGCTACGCGATCTTATCGGCTATAACGTGAATCGCGGACGAAAGCATACAAGTCATCATGCAAATTGAAAAGATATACCAGAAATTTTCAGAGAGCAAAAAAATTTCCACCGACACGCGTCAGATCACTCCGGGGTCGATGTTCTTCTCCCTGAAAGGTGACAAATTCAACGCGAACGAATTTGCAGCGGAGGCCATCTCGAAAGGGGCGAGCTATGCTGTTATCGATGAAGAGAGGTTCAGCAAAGGTGATCGATATATTTTGGTGCAGGACGTTCTCGATACGCTGCAAAAGCTCGCGCGTTACCACAGGGATCAGCTCACCATTCCTCTGCTTGCACTAACCGGATCGAACGGAAAGACCACAAGCAAGGAACTTGTGAACGCGGTGCTCAGTCGTAAGTTCAAAACACTGGCAACGAAAGGAAATCTCAACAATCATATCGGTGTGCCGCTCACCATTCTTTCTATAGGGTCGGACATCGAGCTTGCCGTGATCGAAATGGGGGCAAACCATTTGGGAGAGATTGCACTGTTGTGCTCGATCGCCAATCCAACCCACGGATTTATCACCAACATCGGCAAGGCTCACATTGGCACGTTTGGCGGCTATGAAAATATCATCCGTGGAAAATCTGAACTTTATCAACACCTCATCCAAACCAGCGGAAAAGTTTTCATCAACTCGCAGAATCCGGTTTTGGCAAACATGGCGAAGCGATTCAAGGATCCGGTCTTTTATCCGGCAAAAGGCGACTATTACGAAGCAAGTCTGGTAAGTGCAGACCCGATGGTGACGGTGAAAGCTGAGAACGGAGAGGTTGTTCAAACACAACTCATCGGAGGTTATAATTTTGAGAATATCGCAGCCGCATTATGCATCGGTAAATTTTTTGGAGTCGACCCCCATGAATCAAATCAGGCGATTGCAGCATATTCACCGGGAAATATGCGCTCGCAGGTGGTGCGGAAAAACTCCAATACGATCATTCTCGATGCGTATAACGCGAATCCAAGTTCGATGGCGGCAGCGTTGGAAAACCTGGCAGCCATGAAAGACGCCAATAAGGTTGCGATCCTTGGCGATATGTTCGAACTGGAGGGAGAAGCCGACAAAGAGCACCAGGCGATCGGTGCTCTGATCAGGGAGAAAGAATTGAAAAATATTTATCTGTGCGGATCATTGTTCAAATCCGCGCTGCGCGAAATTCCTTACGCAAAATATTTTGAAAAGAAAGATCAACTCGTGCAGGAATTGAAAGATTACCCCATCAGCAACGCGACAATCCTTGTCAAGGCATCGCGGGGAATCGGATTGGAAACCGTTGTAGAATATCTCTGATCGCACACAACCCTATGGCTATATGAAATTTGACGGAACATTGAAATTTTTGAAAGACCTTGCAAAGAACAACGATCGCAACTGGTTCGAGAAGAACAAAGAACGATACCTGGATTCGAAATTACAGTTCGAGGAATTCATTGCAGCTCTTCTTGCGGAGCTGAGTAAATTCGATTCCAAGGTTGGAAGCCTCGACCCGAAGAAGCTTCCATTTCGCATCTATCGCGATGTTCGTTTCAGCAAAGACAAGAGTCCGTACAAGGTGAACATGGGCGCTGGAATTTCCCCCAATGGAAAACTTGTTCAGGAACCAGGCTACTACATCCACTTACAACCCGGAAATAAAAGTTTTGTAGCCGGAGGAATTTATATGCCCGACAACGAAAGGCTGGCCAAGATCCGTCAGGAGATCGATTACAATGCAGACAAGCTTTTGAAGATCATCAACAATAAAGCGTTTAAGAAGTTATATCCCGAACTTGATGACTTCGACAAATTAAAAACTATGCCCAAAGGATATCCAAAAGATCATCCGCAAATTGAATTGCTCAAACACAAGAGCCTGATCGTTTCGCATAACTACACCGACAAGGAGGTGCTCGATCCGAAGTTCGTGAAGACTGTTGCAGCTCACGCGAAGTTGATCAAGCCGCTGAATGATTTTATCAACGAGGCGATCACCTAGAAGGGAAATATTGAATAATGAACCACTATTGTCCGGAGAAATTTTAGAATCGAAAAAATCTTCGAATTTGGTTTACGCTGAGACCTTTT
>CBHROW010000374.1:0-5322 GCA_966080355.1 uncultured Chryseosolibacter sp. | reverse complement strand
CGAACTAGTCTGGTATCCTAATCTTGCATTCGCGGCAATTATTTGGACGTGGACGAACGAAACAGGTTAGTTTAATTTTTCTTGTCGGACAGTTTTGCTCTCCGCAGCAAATCAATCTATGGGTCAGAAAATTATTTTTTCGAGCACGCCTTTCGATGCGACTCAAAAAGGTGAGCACAAACTTCAAAACCAGCGACTTTATCTATGCACGGTCTTTTTTTATTGGAGGCGTGTTGAAGGATGAACGGTAGCTCAAAAACTGTCGAGGTAAACAGATCTCACCATGAGCGGAATTCTGAGTAAGTTTTTTCCTGAAATCCCGTCTTCAGTTATTTATTTCTCTGGCGACCCAAAACTATCTGCAGTTACAACCACCCTACCATCATGTGATAGCAATTGCAGCCACTTTCGTCTCTTCTAAAACTGAAAAAATATTATGAGAGGATCGAACGCGTCATTGTCTTTGCTATTTGTTGCCATCATGCTAACGCTATTCGTTACGGCAGTTTGCGGGCAGGGTAACTCGCACGAGCTCGAACAAGAGTCATCTAAACTACGATCGCTCCTTTCACCGGAAAGTAAAAAAGGCTGGCATCGGTTCGTCAAGGGAACCACCTTCGATGCAGGAAGACCATCCAAGTTTTTCAATGATCATCGCGATGCGTTCGGACTTCAAGACGGTTCAGAAATGGTTTTGGTTCGCACGGTTGAAGAGCCGCAGCTGCAGATGAACCACTATCAGTTTCAGCAAGCCTACAATGGAATTCCAATCATTGGCGCGCAATATATTTTGCATCATAAACGAAGTTTAGATAGCGAGTTGAAAGGAAACGGACGCATTGTTTCGAATTTTATGAAGAAAGAAAGTGCCTTGATCTCGCCAGAGACTGCAATCCAGAAAATTCTAGATATGGTTCGGGCAACGCGTTATGGCTGGGAGTCGAGTGAAGTGGAGGCTGCGCTGAAAGAATCGACAAACAATCTGAGCGCGACTTTTTATCCTCATCCTCGTCTGGTATATCACTCGCCATCAGGTAGCGAGGATCCTGGCGCCTATCAATTATCATACGAATTATCAGTTTTTACACTGGAGCCTGTAGTGAGCAACAAGACTTACTACGTCAGCGCCAGTGATGGAAAGGTTATCGACTCGTTCGATCTGATCCATGAAAACGAGCGGTCATTGCCTGAGTCAACGTTACCTTCGAATGTGGGAACATCTATCCCGATATGTGGTCTTCTCGGCACTTCAGAGATCCAAAGTCAGTCCATATCCTATCCCAATCAATCTTCAGCCAGCCTCGCGCTTACCTGGAGTGACGCGGGGACAGGTTCATCTTACAAGGTTGAATATCGAATTGCAGGTAGCTCCTCGTACGTCCTGGCATTTGGTCCGTCTTCGCTGCGAAGCTTCACGCTAACGGGTTTAATTCCGAATAATACTTACGACATCCGCATCACCGCGAAAAGAAGTTGTACGGAGGACGGGACTCTGACGATGGAACAAACTTTTCAGGTCACACAGATTTTGATCCCAGTCGCTCCAATTCCCACCGGGGTAACGTTATACAACGGAACGCAGGCGATCGCTACAAGTTTGGTTGGTGGTACATACGTGCTACGCGAAACGAATCGCGCAGGTAGTGGAACTTCCATATCGACCTATGATATGAATTTCGGAGGAAACTATTCATCCGCAGTTGACTTTCAAAACAATTCAACAACCTGGGTTAACGAGCCGGTAGGTGTACAGGGGCATTGGGGCGCTGAAAAAACAATCGACTATTACAGGAACGTACATAATCGTAACAGCTTTGATGATCGCGGTGGAGAAGTTAAAGTGTACGTTGACTATCTGGATAGATTCAATAACGCCTCCTGGAATGGCTCGGTGTTTACATTCGGCAGCGGTGATGGAGTCACCAAGCGATCGTGGACTGCGCTTGATATCGTTGGACATGAAATCACCCACGCTGTGACAGACTATACCGCTGGCCTTGTGTATCGAAATGAGTCGGGTGCGTTAAACGAATCATTTAGCGATATTTTCGGGAACCTTGTTCAATTCTCGGTCACCGGTAAAGACGAGTGGTTGTGCAGTGAGGATGTGACTGTCAATGGTGCTGGAATCCGATCGATGTCAAACCCGAATCTATTCCAGGATGCCGATACTTACCTTGGCACATATTGGGTATTGCCGGATGGAGGTGACAACGGTGGAGTGCACAGTAACAGCGGTGTTCAGAATTTTTGGTTCTATCTTTTGTCGGCTGGAGCAAGCGGAACGAATGATATTGGCAATAGCTTTTCTGTTTCGGGAATCGGGAGGGACAAGGCAGCAAAAATCGCTTATAGAAGTTTAACGCGCTACCTAACACCTTTTGCTGGCTTTAAGGATGCCCGGGAGGCAGCGCTGTTTGCAGCCGAAGATCTCGAGGGAAGAAATTCCGCCAGCTATGCACAGACCGCTATGGCCTGGTATGCCGTTGGTGTTGGAACTCCCATTTACGCTGGCCAGGATTTGGCTTTGACATCGATAAATTTTACAGGAGCGTCATGCAATCAAATATCAATCGAAATCGTCAATCGCTCCACGACTGAAGCAATCCCTGCTGGCGCACAATTAAGTCTAACCATTAAAGAAAACGGATTACTAAAACCGATTGAACGGATCACCCTGACTGCGCCAATTGGTCCTGGTCAAGCGATGACAAAAGCATTGACGAGCGCAATCGCAAGCGCGAGTGGAAAAATCGACTTGGAAATACAAGTGAGCTACACGCCCGATCCCGAGCCACGGAATAATTCCTTGAAGAGACGCATTTTCCGCAATGTCGTGACCATAGGTGGTTCGAGTCCCGATTTTCAGAAGATAAATGACGCTGTGATCGCGCTTTCGGCTCCCGAGGTTGCTTTATGTGGCAACGTAACATTTAAGATTCGGAGTGGTGTGTACAACGAGGAGATCTTCTTGTCAAATATCGGGCTGAGTTCGGCATCCAACACCATAACGTTTGAATCGGAAACCGGAAACGCAGATGATGTTATTGTTCGCTCCACCACTTCCTCTTATGTAGCATTCGGCACGATAACGGTTGAAAATACCAACGCCATCAGAATAAGAAATCTGACTATTGTTCGCCAAAATTTTAATGCCTCAGGAAGCAACGTTGATTTAGCCATTCGCGGAGGAGTTGACGATCTCTTAATCGAGGGAAATAAATTTAGAAGCGAAGGCGGTGGATCAAATATAAATATCAACCTGCTCCCCTTTGACGCTGTCCAAAAGAACATAACAATTCGGGGCAATTTATTGGAACAAGCAAAAGAGGGAATTATATCGGATGGCTCTAACGCCTCTGGCCAGATCAGCATTGAAGGCAATCGCTTGATCGGCCATCAGACACCGCTCAACATCTGGGCCCAGTCAGCCGTTGTTCGAGGGAACTTCATAAGCTCTGCGGAGATTTCAGCGGCCAGGGGTAATAATGCTATTCATATTTCGGCCTTGAACGTCATCGTTGACAGCAACGACATACGCCTCGGTGGATTTCGGCTGACTGGAATAGATCTGAGTCCACCGAATAATACACCGGCTTCCGCAGTGTTGACAAACAACATGATCTCTGTGAGTTCATCAGCTGAGTCAAAAGTGTTGTCAGTGCAGTTCTTCAATCGGGCGGAGTTATATCACAACACCTTTCGACACGAAGTCACCACCCAGGGCGGACTTCTTACTGTCAATCTGCAAGCTTCATACAAAACGATATACAACAACGTGTTCATGAATACGACTATTGACGGTCGAGCTATTTCTATGGACGCAAGCATTTCACTTCTGATGGATTACAATGACTACTTTGTTCCGAACGGTAATATAAGTTCAATAAACGGAGGCCTTCTTTGCAGAACGATCGAACAGTGGCGCACGCAATCCGGCCGGGATCTGCATTCGATTTCTGTTGAGCCGCCTTTCGTAAGCGCAACAGACCTCCATCTGTCTGTCGCTCACCCAGCGTTCGCACTATCAGCACCTCATGTTGCTCCAACCGACATTGACGGAGAAGCGCGCACAGCGGCTTCGGTGTACATTGGCGCAGATGAATACTTCTTTGCCCCTCATTCGCTTACTGCAGTTGGAGGATCCAGTTATGTGAACTTGAATTGGGTAGGAACGAACACCGCATTTCTTGCATCGAGTTTCAGGATCTATGGCGCACGCACAGGGTCTCCATTCCAACTTCTTGGATCGGTGCCGGCTCAATCGAATACTTTTACCCACACCGGGCTCACCAATGGAAGTTATTCTTACTATGTAGCTGCGGTGTCGATCTGGAATGCCGAAGGCGCTCCGTCTGTAGTCGCCTCAGCAACCGTCAGCGATCTTGTGAGTCCCGCGATCCCGCAGGGTTTTAGTGCTTCGCCAGGAGATAGCCAGATCGTATTGAACTGGAATGCCAATGTTGAGTCGGACCTTGCCTTCTATAAATTGTATTTTGTGACGGGTACTACGAATGATACTTTCGTAACAATCGCAGCACCGACATTAAATTATGTTCACTCGGGCTTATCAGAAGGAACTTACTTTTACCAGCTATCTGCCGTGGATCGTAATGGAAACGAAAGCGCTAAGACCGAAATTATTTTCGCCAGTCCGAATTCGCTGCCTTTTCCGACAAGCGAGTCATTTGCAATGAGCCTAAGTGAAACGAATGGTATTTCCGTTTTCCCGAACCCGGTGAAGAATGCAGGACAGCTGTCAGTTGTGCTTGCTTCCAACGCCAAGTCTCACGTTATTCTGAGAAGTATGCATAATGCCGCAGTTTATGATCGGGATCATCAGGAATCGAATGTTCAAATTCCACTTCAAGGTGTGCCAAAAGGGCTATACCTTCTTGAAGTAAATCAGTCTGGCAAATTAACTTCACTGCGCATCGCCATTGAATGAGCGTTTTTGCCTAAGGAGGAAGTATCGGCCGGATGTATATTGATATGACAACAGCAACGCGGAGTGGAGGCAAATTTTCGATGCGATATTTTTCTTCATCCGTCCCAAGGATTGAGCGCTTGCGGATGACTTGATGCCAGAGACGTAATCATAGGACAAGTTGAAAATAAAAATGGCGTCACGCTCCGATTGAGTATCTGCCACGCGTCAAAGATACCGCGTTTGATGATGAACTTGCTTGCAAGATGCACAGTTTAGAATTGAATGAGGGCAGTCCGCTCCGTAGCAAGTCGTAAGAATTTTACAATTGCAGACCAGGGCAGGTGAGAGCAACTCGCGACAAACATGCATTGCCGTTGTTGAAAAAACCGAGT
>CBHROW010000373.1:0-5342 GCA_966080355.1 uncultured Chryseosolibacter sp. | reverse complement strand
ATGTCGGTGAGGCGGGCGACGAGGATCTCGCGCTGGCGGATGCGCGCCTCGGTGTCGACCATGGCCTTCGAGACGTCTTCGGCGGTGATGCTGGCATCGACCGGGCGGCCGCCGGCGGATGCGATGGCTTTGGTGAGGTCGGGAATCGCATTCGTGAAATCTTTTGTCAGGTAACGCGAAACTCCTAGGATGGCAAAGTCTTCCCCGCTGGCTTCACCCTTTGCACTGACAATGGCGATGTCAGCGATCACGCCTGGAAAATCCTTCAGTTGATATTTTGCGTTACCGCGATTGCGATACGCCTGCGTATAATCCTTCTTGATCCCGATTGCGCGATCAAAGTCGGCAACCGATTCTTTCACCAAGCCTGCGTTCAGTTTTGCCTTGCCGCGGTTGTTGTAGATGACTTCATCGTTGGCGCCAAGTGAAATACCTTTGTCGTACGACTCGATTGCGCCACCGAAATTATTTTCCTTGAAGCGCGAATTCCCCAGGTGGAACCAGATGTCTTTGTTCTTGCTCTGAAGTTGCGCTGCTTTTTCAAGATGAGGAGTTGCTTCTTTTTCTTTTTGGGTAGCGAGATAAGAAAACGCCAGCGCTTCATATGCAGTCAGGTCAGCTTTATTCTTTTGAGCTGACTTTTCGAGATCTGCGATTGTTGCTGCATAGTTCTTCAACTCATAATAAGACTTTCCGCGCTTTAGATAGAGGTCGTCTTCTTTTTCGCCTCCGGTTTCAGCGGTCATCAATGCATCTGTCGTTCCTTTAAAATCATTTTTATCGAACCGCAGGTAGCCCAGGTAAAGCGCCACTTTACTGTCTTTTTCTCCGGCTTTAAATGATTTGTCGAGATAAGAAACGGCCTGATCTTTCGAGTTCGTGAGGTAATAGGAAAGACCGAGCTTGCGCAGGATTTCGGCAGTTTCACCCTCGGTTGTTTTTGCTTTCTCAAGATCGCTGGTCACACCTGCATATTCTTTCAGTTCAAATTTTGCATTTCCGCGATTCAAATAAGCTTTCGTATAGTCAGTCTTGAGCTGAATGGCTTTGTCATAGTCAGCAACTGCACCAGCCCAGTCGTTGGCCATCGATTTCGCTTTTCCTCGGTTGTTGAAGATCACAGGATCGTTGGGAACAAGAGCAATCGATCGATCATAGTTTTTGATCGCGTTAGCAAAATCATTTTTCAGAAAATATAGGTCACCCACAATTTTGAATGCTTCGGCTTCATGAGCGCCCAATGAGATCGCTTTTTCGAGATCTTTTAATGCATTCTCATTGTCTTTCTGATTGTATGATGCGTATCCTTTGTAGAGAAAAACTTCTTTCGTGGTGATGCCACCCGCAATCGCCCGACTGAGAGACTGAATCGCGCCAGCGAAGTCTTTGGTTTTGTATTGGCAGGTTCCCAGTTCATTGAATACATCTTTATCTGTAACACCGCCAGCAACTGCGGCTGAAAGATTTTTTATCGCTTGGTCGCAGTTGCCGAGGTTGGCAAAGCTCAATCCAAGCATCATGAACACGTCTTTATCTTTTACACCTTTTTGTACGGCCTTGTCGAGTGCGTCAGATGAGCCCTTGAAATCTTTGAGTTGATATTGTGCGGTACCGAGTTTTTGAAAGATATCTGCTTCAGATCTTCCCTTTGCGGCTAGTTTCTGGTAGTCGTCTGCAGCATTTTTCCATTCTTGCGATTTGTAGTTCGCTTCTGCGCGATTTTCCAGCGCCTTGTCGTAGTCGGCCTTTAGCTCGAGCGCTTTTGAAAAGTCTGCGATCGAGCCTTTTAAATCGTTCAGGTTGAATTTGGCCTTACCACGATTGTTGAAGATAACCGCATCGTTCGCTGAGAGTTGAATGGATTGATCATAAGCTTTCACAGCACCTGCAAAATCGTTTTTTACAAACCTGATGTCACCAATGGTTTTAAAGGCTACGGCATCAGATAGCCCAAGCGATACTGCCTTTTCAAGATCGCGCAGTGCGTTGTCATTGTCTTTTTGTTCTACTTCGGCCGCGCCTTTGTACCAGAACGCTTCTTTTGTATTGATACCCGCATTGATTGCACGGCTCAGCGACTCGATTGCACCAGCATACTCTTTGTTTTTGAATTGACAGCTTCCCAATTGATAAAAAACATCTTTATCGCTTACGCCCAGCGAAACAGCGGCCGTGAGATTTTTCGAAGTCTCATTGCAATCACCCAGGCTTGAAAAGCTCAGTCCCAGCATGCGAAAAACATCTTTGTCTTTCACGCCTTTCGCCACCACTTTGTTCAACGCATCAGCAGCTGATTTGAAATCGTTCAGTGCAAAGTGCGCAGTTCCCGTCTTTTGAAATATTTCCTGATCTGTTCTTCCTGCAGCGATCAGTTTTTGAAAATCATCGATGCTCCCTTTCCAGTCTTGCAATTTGTACTTGGTCTCTGCCCTGTTTTCAAAAGCCTTATCGTAGTTCGATTTCAGCTCGATCGCTTTGTCGAAATCGGGAAGCGCACCTTTGAAATCCTGAATGTTGAATTTTGCTTTGCCGCGATTGTTGAAAAGAACCGCATCAGGTGTTCCTGCGGAAACCGCTTTGTCATAGTTAACGATAGCGTCTTTATAATTCTCCATCCTGAACTTCGCATTGCCGAGATTGGAAAAGAGCTCGAAACTTTTTGCACCCATGCTTGCGGCTTTTTCCAGATCGGTAGCCGCACCTTGATAGTCATCGAGATTATATCTTGTATTTCCGCGGAATTCAAAAAGCTCAGCCGTGTTTATGCGGGCTTTCAGAGCCTCGTCAAAATCAAGTTTTGCTTTGTCGAATTGCTTTTGCTGATAGTATGCAATCCCACGTTTGACAAAAACTTCCTTGTTAGAAAAACCCGAGTTGATCAACTGCGTGAATCCAAGCGTTGCATCATTGTAATCACCCGAAGACAATTTTTTTAAAGAAGCTTCCCACTGAACATTGAGGAGGGAATCAGTTTTTTGCGCGATGAGAAAATTGAGAGAGATCAGCGAGAAGAGTGCCGTCAGCAAGGTCAGTTTCATAGGGTAATTCTTGGTAGAACTACAAAAATATCAAATCTGAACCGTTTTTGAGTGGAAAAGCAAAGCAAGAAATAGGCTGTAAGAATTCGGTCGATTCGAACGGGAATTCTAGCTGCCTGGTGGCTTCGTGCGAAGACAGGAAATCGAATCGTTTCGGGAAATACCAAGACACAAGGTTTGCAAAAGAAAGTAGTTGTGTCAGCTTTCGGCTTTTAGCTTTTGGCTTTCAGCTCTTTTTTACGTCTCCTTTCACTTGCATGGTCTCCATCGTAGGTGATGGTTTTCCGCCTCGCGGCTCGATGGTAACTGCGAATAGAATAGCACCTTTGCCAATGTCCTTCATGCGAATGAGTCCCGGTGTACCGCCATCGAACATTCCCGCATCCACCGGTTTTCCATCGATGATAGCCCAAAGTTGATATTGGTTTTCGCGCGCCAGCGTCTTCATTTTTTGAATGCTCACGTATACTTCATTTGTATTTTGATTCCAGTATACCGAGGCCATTGCCTCTGGTGAATTCGGTGTGCCAGTCATTACCACACGTTTAAATGAAGGGTCATCCATCACGCGCAGATCATTTTCCATGCGATCTATGCGCTGATTTACATGATTGTAATCCTGGGCAATGCGCTGATTTTGCGCGATAAGATCTGCGAGATTATTTTCTGAAGACCTCCAGCGATTGTGATAACTGAACGCAAGATAAGAGGTGATCAATGCAACGGTGATCGATGCAGCAGCTGCAAACTTCCAGAAGCTTATCACGCGTGAATTGATGTCGACAACTTTTGTTTCCGCAGGGATGGCCTCCAATATCTGTTGCCGTAAAGCGGGTCTCGGACGCACCGCAGCTTTCAGGATCAATTCTTCCTGCGTTTCTTCAATCAGGTCGAGTTCAGCTTTGAGCTCGGGATACATGGCAAGATTTTTCTCGACTTCGATGCGCTCGTGGTCGTTGAGCTCACCCAGCACGTAGGCTTCAAGAATCCCTGACGATATGTACTCTTTGATGTTCACCTGATTCCCAATGTCGTTCGTAATGACTGCATCGCCAGCCGGAGCCTGGTTTTCACCGTGCCCAACGGGATATTGAATTCCTCCGAGAACTCCGACTGCGAGTAACCTTTGAAGTACAACCCTTCAACAACAAATTTCTGTTCTGCGGGAAGCGTTTTTAAGACGTCACGAAGTCCGATCCCTTCGATCTGCTGTTCAACAAAATCCTCGCGATCGATCTTACTTACGGAGTTTTCTATACCTGCGGTTTTCTTTTCCTTGCTGATTTCTTTTGATCGTGTTTTGTCGATAGCTTGATTACGTGCGATGTTCATCATCCACGTGAAGAGCCTTCCTTTGGATGGATCATAACTGCCGATTCGGTCCCAGATCTTGACAAATACATCCTGCAGGACTTCTTCTGCAATGTTTTCCGATCTCACAATGCGCGCGATAACTCCGAACAATGCGCTGCTGTAGTGATCGTAGAGATAGGAGAGCGCAGCACGATCCTTCTGAACCAGGCCGTGATACAATTCCTGCTCTGACATATGGTTGCGCGAATGCCGGATACGAATGAGATTTCCTGAAATTAAGAGATTTGGATCTGAAATGTCAAACCGCGAATGGCTTCAAAAGTTTTACACTTTCGATTACTTCTTCACAATTAGCAGGAGATCGAGCGCTTTGTCTGCATCATCGGTCACTATATAATCCTGATGTTGAATGGTGGCAACAAGCGAGTTGTCTGCTAACTGAAGTTTGTTGCGGTTATAGCGATTTAAAATTTCGTATGGAATTTTAAGTATGGAAGCTGGCAGTCTGTGTTGAAGGTTGAGGAAATCCCAACGTGTAATGCGCTCCACCGATTTCTTATTCTCGTGATAATACTCCATCACCTTTTGGTTTCCGGTAACGCCTTTGATCTCAACCGTCTTGAAAATTGTTGCAGCCAGATCTTTGAGTTCATTCGCGAGGTATTCGCGGATGTGCCATGGATTTCTGCTCAATGACATTTTGCGATTCGGTGTAGTGATCAATGCAACCGCGCCTGGCTTCATTACGCGATGGATTTCCTGTAAGTAAAGTTTATCGTTTTCAATGTGTTCGATCACCTGGAAGCTCACTACAGCATCAAATGTATTGTCGGCAAGGCCTGCGAGCGGAGGAATATTCATTGCGATAAACCTACCTTGGGGAAACTTTTTCTTCAGTGAATCGATCACCGGTTCGATTTTATCGACTGCCGTAAACGATTTTCCTTTTTTTATCAGAACCTCCACACCCCGTCCCTCTCCGCACCCCAC
>CBHROW010000372.1:0-5354 GCA_966080355.1 uncultured Chryseosolibacter sp. | reverse complement strand
CTCAACTTGCAAAACTTTTCTGGTGAGGCCATTTATGTTTTTTCCGGCAGTAAGCTTGGTGAGCTCGTCATAGACTTTGGACTTTCCGAATACCACAATATGAAACTCATTATTTGCTGCCGGCCATTCTGAATATTTAGCTATGTTCAGCACGAAGAGCGCATGAACCTGGTAGTTGGTGGTTTGTGCGCGAACGCCTGCCGTTGTGATCAGGGAGAAGGCGATAAGAATAAATATCTTTTTCATCAAAGGGAGGGTTGTTATTTTTTGAAATCGATACGATACGAAAGCTTGACGACATATTCACGGCTCCGGCCAGGGATTGGCGCATAGCCACCGTTGTAAGCCTGTGGAATAACAGGTCGTGCATTGAAAATATCGTAAACACCGATCCCGGCATTCATTCCTTTAACAATGCCGCGGAAATTGAAAAAAGCGTTGGCCAGCAAGTATGGATCAAGCGTGGTTGCCACCGTTTCACCATCAGCATCCAGTTCGGTGTAAGCATACCGCTTTCCACCATAGATGAACGAAGGATTGAAGCTGATCTTTGGCTTCAGGTATATCGCGGTATTCAGCGTAACTTTTTGCGACAGCATTCCGGCATACTGATGAGTCGTTTGAGGAACTACGTAAGTCTCGGTGGTGGCATCGCCTTGAATGGCCGAGCTGAACGAGTACGAGAAGTTCGCATACCAGGATTTTTTACGAATGCTGTAGATCATTTCAACACCACGGGTGCCGGTCTTGGTAGCGTTGTCGTACCACTCCACAAAATCATCACCGCCCGTTCCCGATGATCCATACATCAGGATATCGCGTGTTGTGAGGCTGAATGCATTCACCGCCAATAGCATTTCTGGTGTGAACTGGTATCCGAGTTCAAACTCAAAAACATTCGACTTCTCTGGCTTCACTGTTCCATTGAGCGCGATATTGATGTTTTGAATCGAAGGTGCGCGGAACGCCTGGCTGTACAGGATCTTGAAGTGCAGGTTTTCGATCTTTTTAGTCAGCGCCATTCGAGGAACAAATGCAGCGCCATAGTAATTATTCTTTTCGTAACGGAAACCCAGTGTCGCATTTACCAGTCTGTGCTTGAGCAAGCCTTGCGCAAAAAAGGCGTAATTATTGAGATCGAATTTATTTTGCCCGCGGAACATGTCACCATTGAGCATGTCCTCACCTTCATCCTGAAAGTAAAGCGCTCCGAAATTGATGTTGACTTTCCGTGAAATGTCGTACACAGCTTCAAGTTGAGATAGCTTGCGTGTAGCCCGAACGTTGAAAAATTTTTCTTTCGTCTGCGTGTCTCCCCATGTCCACGGAACCTGGTTGTAATATTTTAATTGTGGAATGATAGTCAGTTTGTCTGAAGCTTTAATGCTGTAGCGAATGTCTGTGTAAAAATTCTTATAGGAGATAAAAAGGAACGGGTCAGAAGTCTCGAACTGGTCATACATGGTTCGAACGGCCAGGCCCTTGTATTTCACGCCAAAGTTCACATTCATAGGATCAGCATGCGTGGTCGAAGCAAGATCTTGCACTCCGTCATCTCCATAAAGGTCCTGGTACTGCTGATTGCTCACGATTCCTTTCCCTTTGAAGAATGAAAGATCGACAGCAAAATCTTCAGAACGTTTCGCAAGCATAACACCCGCATTGGTCCTGCTTGTTGCGCCCGCATTGAATCCGGCAACTCCGTAAACGCCAACGCCATTAAGATTATCTGCAGCTTTCGTTATGATGTTGATCACGCCATACTCCGCGGAACCACCGTAGATCGCTGAACCCGGGCCTCGAATAATTTCGATCCGCTCAACTGCGTCAACGGGAAAACGATTTCCAACAGCCACGGTTTGATACAGGAGTTCGTTGAACGGCTGGCCATCCATCATCACGAGCACTTTCCCTTCGTTAGCCCAGTTTCCGCGTAAGCCAATACCCATCACAAATTGAAGATCCTGCGCGATGTCGAATCCTGGAACAAGGCGTAAAATATCGGTGAGATCACGTGCACCTGAATTTTCGATCTCCTCGGCAGTTATAATACTGACGATGCCCGGAGTTTCGCGAGCAGTCAGCGCCTTAGACGATGAAACCGTGGTTCCTTTGTTGAGTACTTTTTGAAGCTCGCTTTCCTCGGTGAACGCGCTCATCTTAAGAAGTGAGTCGAGATCCTGGGAAAAAGCGTGGAATGAAGTGATCACTAACAGCAAGAGCGTGACCCTTGCGAATCGCAACAGTAGCATTGGTGGGGTGTGGGGGTTTTCTAAAAAATTTTAAAGTCACAGGTAAAAATGATGCCAGGTGACCAGTTCGCTTAAAACTATGCCTGAACCATTTTTTACCTACCGATTAACTCCCAATTTAGGATTTTTTCATTTCGATCTGGAAACCGGAATCAAAATTTGAGATCTTTTAATCCATACCTGTGATCGTTCGGTCTTTCGGATACTTGACCTCGAATTTATAAACGACTTTCTTCGTTTCATTCGGTTGCAAAGACATTTCCCATACAAGCTTACCGGTGTCTTTGTTATACTTCGCTCCGCCAACATCATTTACCGTTACTTCAATTTGACTGTTCTGTGAGATCGGTACTTGGTCTTCAACACTAATTTTCACCACTTCCGCCTTGGTATTTCTCACCGAAATCTCATAGGCCCTCGTTTCACGTTGATTCGAACCGATCAGCTTTCGCGAACTGAAATCTTTAAGCTTCTCTCGTTTCACCACAACACGTTTGTCGCGACCCAACGAAACGGAAAGTGTATCTTTGATGCTGTTCGGATCGATATAACTTTTGCCGACAAACGTTCCTTCGAAGAAAACGTTGGCTTCACCGGGAAGTAAGCTGAAATCTTCCCAGCCGGTGGCACGCCCGATGAGGAATGCATCGTTGTCGAGCTTCGGAGCGGTAGCGTAGTTAAAATCCGCTTTCATATCATAGTTGCGAATGTCTACAACGGTAGGCTTATTGGACGACAGCACGGTGTAGGGCAAGGCAATTTGAAATTCCGTATTCAGTGACGTTTGAATGGTGCTCACATTTTGTGCCACAGTCTGAGCTGGTGAAGCTGCGACTTCGCTGAGCTCAGCAACTTCCTCCTGACGATCGGCAGCTGACGGTGCAGAAGAGCGATAAGCAACGCCCGGCACTTTACCCCGGAGTGTGACTTCCACGGGCGTGTAAAAATTCAAATACCAGGAATAAAGTTGGGGCTTCAGTCCACCCAGTGATGGATTTGCTGTCGATAATGCAAGTTTCACATTCTTCCACTCTTCGCCTGTGCTTTGATAAACATTTGCTTTGTAGTTCAGCTGGATCGGGCTCTTCGTATTAATGGCGCGAAGATCGTAAACGGCATACCATCCTGCATTGTTCACTACATAATTTATTGTCAGCTCTGCGTTTGCACCCGCATCTGAAGAAACAGAAATAAGAATATCGCTGGTGTTTCTCCCATATAATTCATTCTGTTCGTTGAATTGATTTTGAAATTTCACGAGCCGCTCATTCAGCTTTTTTACTTGCAGGTCATGCTTTACACGAGCATTGGCGATTTCGGTAAGTCTTGTTCGAAAAAAATCCGCCATTGCTTTCAACTCGGTCGCAGAAAGATTTTGATTGTTACCACCGATCTTCTGGTTTGACAAAAGCATTTGCTGTTCGCGATCCAGGATTTCTTTTTGAGTGTTTTGAAGGCCGATCAATCGCTGAATATGTTCGAGCGAATCTCTCAACGCCACGATCGGCTTCGGCATGTTGAACTCGTTGAGGTAATTCTGCTCGTTCGAAAGACCCAGGATGGTGAACGCTCCCCTCCCGGAGATCTGAATGCTTTGCGGATCAAGCTGGGACGTAAGGCCTTTTACACGCAAGCTCGATTTGCCGGGCTCGATGCGAACTTTTGCTTCTCGCGTCACCTGGGCACGATTGAGGAAAACAGTAACATCAGTGATTCTTGACTCGACAAGTTTTTCGTCTTGTGCTTGCACCGAACGACCAAGGATACACAAAGAGATGATGAACATCAGTTTCATACAGCTCGGCTTTCTTTTGAGATGTGGGATACACGTAAATTCCATAGAAGATTTCTTGCCTTGTTAGCCCTTTTGGACTGAAGCCCTCGAATTAAGAACGCATAGTAATCACGGGTTTAAAACCCGGGGTTACTGAAGTGAAGTTTCAAAAGGGCTTTTAGCCCAACGAAGGTGCGAATTGTCAGTTGATATTCACTACTCCGCATTAAGAACTTTCCATTACTTTTGAGCTCTTTTTACGGATAACCATGGAGAAAGTTTATTCATACATAGCCCTTGAGAAATTTACGAAAGAAGTTTTTAAATACATGGGCTGCCCAAACGATCAAATTTCGCTGGCAGCCAAAGTCCTTCTGGATGCTGATCTTCGTGGGATAGACTCCCACGGCATCGCACGTTTATCGGGATACTTTCGGCTATGGGAAGCAAAAAGAGTGAACGCAAAACCGAATGTCAGGATCGTTCACGAAACACCCAGCACGGCAGTTGTCGATGGTGATGGCGGCCTCGGTCTTGTAGTTGCTCCGAAAGCCATGGAGATCGCTATCGCGAAAGCAAAAAATGCAGGCACGGGTTGGGTTGCTGTTAGAAATTCAAATCACTTCGGCATTGCCGGGCACCATGCGATGATGGCGTTACCACACGACATGATTGGCATGGCAATGACTAATGCAAGTCCGCTCGTTGCCCCGACTTTTTCGGTCGAGCGTCTTCTCGGCACAAATCCCATCGCGGTAGCAATACCTGCAGACAAACAACCAGCTTTCGTAGCAGACTTCGCAACCACTACTGCCGCAAATGGAAAACTCGAAATACTGCAACGCAAAAATCTGGACGCGCCTGTCGGATGGATCCAAACAAGATCCGGAGGTCCTTCTACCAACGCGCATGAATTGAAAGAAGGTGGCGCACTCATCCCGCTAGGCAGCGATCGTGAACATGGAAGTCATAAAGGATTTTGTCTGGGGGCATGGGTCGATATTTTTTCCGCAGTTCTTTCGGGTGCAAACTATGGGCCATGGGTTCCGCCATTTGTGAGCTTCCTTGCACCACCTGCAGATCCTGTAGGCGAAGGTATCGGGCATTTTCTCGGAGCGATGCGCGTGGATGCATTCCGCCCTGCATCGGAATTCAAATCGCACATGGACAATTGGATAACACGTTTCCGTTCAGCGAAAACTATTGAAGGAGAAGAGAAAGTAATTATTCCGGGAGACCCTGAGCGCGAAATGAGCGCGCTGCGTTTGCAATCAGGGATTCCTTTGAATGAGAAAGTTGTTGAAGACCTTCACGCTCTCGGTCAGAAG
>CBHROW010000371.1:0-5355 GCA_966080355.1 uncultured Chryseosolibacter sp. | reverse complement strand
ATGGAACCATCACACCGATCAAGGTGATCTGCACCGACAAAAATTTTATCCCCGCGCTGAAGATGAAATTACTGGAAGGCAGAAACTTCAACGACAATCTTTCCGATTCCACCAGCTACATTGTTAACCAGGCCGCAGTAAGATTGATGGGCTTAAAAGACCCGGTTGGTGCAGCGTTGGATGTGTGGGAAGCTAAAGGTACAATTGTTGGTGTTGTGGAAGATTTTCATAATGAACATTTCTCACAGGCCATCGAGCCACAGGTAATTTTATGCAGGCCTGATAACACATGGATGGTGTTTGTGAAACTCCAGGGCGATATCCAAGCTGGCATTGCACACATCGAAAGAATCCATAAACAATTCGATCCCAACTTCCCTTTCGATTATAGCTTTCTTGACGTAGAATTCAACGAGCAGTACAAAACCGAAAACACGATAGAAAAAGTTGCCTTGTACTTTACAACGGTAGCCGTTTTCATTTCATGTTTGGGATTGTTCGGCCTTGCATCTTTTACAGCCGAGAGAAGAACCAAGGAACTCGGCATCCGCAAAGTGCTTGGAGCATCTGCAGGTAATCTTGTATCGTTACTTTGTTCCGATTTTACAAAGCTTGTGCTGTTGGCCCTCGTTCTCGCTTGTCCCGTGTCGTGGATGATGATGGACAAATTCCTGGAACAGTATAGGTATCACACCGAATTGACATGGAGCGTTTTTATATTGGCCGCAGGATTAATTCTGTTTTCATCGCTGCTGACCGTCATCTACCAGTCGACAAAAGCTGCGACCGCCAATCCTGTTAAATCTTTACGCACAGAATGAATTAACGTTAATTAACTGCGCTTAACATCTTTTAATGGAAACAGCGACCGCCTGCGGACATGATTTTTGCGAGTTCGTCCATACGACTCAATGAGCGCGCAGATCCTTTGGTTTCCTTCAGTAAAAAACTTCCGGCCCTCGAATTGAGATGTGGCCTGAATCAAATGAATAAACCTATGTTCAAAAATTACTTCGTCATCGGACTTCGCAATCTTCTCAAGCAGAAGGGTTACTCGTTCATCAAGATCTGCGGGCTGGCTTTCGGGCTGGCTGCGAGCATGATCATTTATCTATATGTACGCGAAGACCTTTCGTTCGATACCTATCATAAAAATTATAAGAACATCGTTCGCATCATGACGATCGACAGTGCGGAAGGCGTGAGCAGCAAGCTGGTGGGTGTTACCCAACCGATGCTGGGCCCGACAGCTGAAGCAGAGCTGCCGGAAGTAATCAAAAGCGCGCGTTTCACAGGTGGCCAGCCTTACGACTTAAGCTATGGCGAGAAAACTTTGAAAAACGAAGCCTCATTCCGCGTTGACCCATCGGTGCTTGAGATCTTTGATTTTAAAATTATCGAAGGACCCGAAACTGGAATTCTCGATCAGCCAGGATCGATCGCCATCACACAATCGCTGGCTAAAAAAATATTCGGTGATGAAAAAGCGGTAGGCAAAACGATCAAGCTCAATCAGACTACAGATCTCAACGTTACCGCAGTACTGGCTGATCAGCCAAAAAACTCGCACCTGCAGTTCGACTTACTGCGCACACTTGTACCTGGACAAGGTGAAGACGGCCTGCGCCAGTCCCTCGAGACATGGCAAGGCATTTTCTGCTTCACTTACCTCCTTCTCGACAAGCCTGCAAATGTTCATGACCTCAATCAAAAATTACAGGCCATCAGTAAAAAGAATAATGCGTTCCAGTTTTTCACACCCACGGTTCAAAAACTCGAAGATGTTCATCTGGGTTCGAAGGAAGTACTTTTCGAAACAAATGCGAACAAATCCGACAAGCTCAATGTGTATGTGTTATCCGTGATCTCAGCGCTCATCCTTGTACTTGCCGCTGTGAATTTTATGAATCTCGTCACGGCAAAATCCACAGGCAGGGCAAAAGAAGTTGGTATGCGTAAAGTGATCGGAGCGATCCGATCGCAGCTGATCGGTCAGCATTTGGTGGAATCGATATTGGTAACCTGTATCGCTGCCGTCATTTCACTCGCGGTTGTATTCGCACTGCTGCCGATACTGAACAGCAATTATCAGCGTCATGCCGACTACATGATGTTGTTTGAGCCGCAGAGTTTGCTGATCCTTTTTGCATTGGTGATTGGCGTGGGAATACTGGCGGGTTTGTATCCCGCGTTCGTGCTCTCGAGCTTCAAGCCGATCCTGGTGTTGAAAGGTGCATTCAAAAGTTCCAATAGTGGCATTCGTTTGCGAAAGGCTCTCGTGGTTCTCCAGTTCACTATTTCTATCGCGCTGATGGTGGGCACAGGAATCGTCTATCAGCAGATGCGTTACATCTTCACCGCTGACCTCGGCTATAACCGTGATCAGGTGATCACCATTCAACAGAGTGGCGCAGCTGTGGGGCTATCAAACACGTTGAGAACAGAACTCCTTCGCAACAAGAATATTCTCGGAGTAGGTACTTCATCATCACGCCTGGGGCAGCAGCTCGGGCGGACCACGATTGTGCCGGAAGGTTCTGATGCGAACACAAACATCATCACGAGTGTGATGGTGGCGGACGATTCTTTTATTCCAGCCATGGGCATGACCATGGAAGCCGGCAGGAATTTTTCTCTTGATTTTGATGATTCACTCTCCATGATCATCAATGAAGAGATGGCGCGTCTTCTGAAATGGCAGGACCCGATTGGGAGGCACATCAGCTTGCAAAGCGGACCGAATCCAACCGACCTCACAGCGTACACAGTAGTGGGCGTTGTCAAAGATTTTCACTTCGCTACGATCCGTCATAAGCTGGAGCCGATGTTCATGTTGTACAACGCCAACAACCCGGCCCTTGCCATTAAAGTGAAGGCTGAAGACATAGACAAGACCGTTGGCTTCATTGAAGAAACATGGAAGAAAATAAATCCCGGCCGTACATTCGAATACGCCTTTCTGGACGAACAGTTCGCAAACCTTTATCGCAACGAGCAGGCTTTCGCTACGATGTTCACGCATTTCACCGTGCTGGCTATCCTGATCGCTGGTCTCGGGCTTTTTGCACTGTCAGCATATACTGCGGAGCAACGAAGGAAAGAGATCGGTATCCGCAAAGTATTGGGGGCAAGCAATGGAAATATTCTTTATAAACTTTCGTCAGAATTCATCCAGCTTATCCTGGTCTCATTCGTGATCGCCAGTGCGATCGCGTATTACGTGATGTCGCGGTGGCTGGAAGACTTCCAATACAGTATAAAACTTGGTGTTGGAATTTTCATTGTTGCTGGTGCTGTATCGGTAGCTATCTCCATGATCAACATTAGTTTTCAGGCTCTGAAGGCAGCACTGAGCAATCCGGTCGACTCGTTGAGGAACGAATAGTAACTGAGTACTCGCGCTCACACGCAGTAAACAAAGAGACGCAGCCGATGTAATATTTTCGTTAAACCTGCATTGCGTCTTTTCAGGATGGAAGACGTATATTCGAGACGAAATCCCCCGATGGTTAAGAACTACCTGCTAATTGCCTTGCGCTTTATGGCGAGACAGCGAGGCTTTTCGCTGATCAACATTGCCGGCCTTACGCTCGGAATTGCATGCAGCCTGTTGATCCTCCTTTACGTTCAGGACGAGATTCAATTCGACAAGTTTCAATCAGACATTGACCGGACTTTTCGTGTCGGGTTTGAAGGCAAACTTCAAGGGATGGGAACGCGTTCAACAATGACAGCCTTTCCGCTGGCTCAGGCGCTTGAAAAAGAAATCCCTGGCGTTGAGCAGGCTACCCGCATGGCGAAGTGGGCGACATTCCCCGTTCACTACCATGACAAAGCTTTCACCGAAAAATACCTTCTTCTTGTCGACCGCAATTTTTTTCGCTTCTTCTCTTTTAATCTTATCGAAGGAAACCAGGATTCGGTCCTTTTCGGAGAACGCAAAGTAGTGGTGAGTGAGTCTGCGGCAAGACGTTATTTCGATTACAAAGGAAAAGGTGACAAATCGCCTATCGGTAAAAAACTCGAACTTGCACAAGGATATGAGGTCCGCGTTTCGGGAATTGCCGAAGATGCACCGCTAAACAGTCACTTCCATTATTCATTGCTGTTGTCAATGGATTCATGGGACCTCGCCAATAGCCAGGATTGGATTTCGTCACAGGTGATCACCTACTTCAAGCTCCGGGATAACGCATCAACGAACCTGTTGAACGAGCGTCTCAATCAAATGCTGGGCTTCAAGCTGAACAAAGATCTGCAGGAAGTCAGGAAGATGACGTTACAAGAATTTCGCCAACAGGGAAATGAGCTTACCTACTTCGTGCAGCCGATGAAAGACATTCATCTGCGTTCAGACCTGAATGATGAACTCGAAGTCAATGGCAGTATCGAATACATTTATCTCTTCAGTTGCATCGCGGCCTTCATCATTATGCTGGCGTGTATCAACTTCATGAATCTCACAACGGCACAATCTGCGAGTCGCGCTAAGGAAGTGGCCGTAAGAAAATCTGTTGGTGCTCAAAACCAGAGACTCATCTCCCAGTTCCTCCTGGAATCTTATTTCTATGTAACCATTGCGGTGGTTTTCGCGCTGTTCATTTTGCTAGTTGCTATTCAACCGTTCAATTATTTCACCGGCAAGGGAATCAGCATGTCGAATTTGTTCAGCATTCAATTCGTTTCAGGTCTGATCGTCTTTGTTGGTTTGACAGGACTGATCGCGGGCAGCTACCCTGCTTTTTACTTAACGCAATACTCTCCTATCGAAGTATTGAAAGGAAATTTAAGGGCACGCCTTCGCACATATGGAATCCGCAACCTGCTGGTCGTTTTTCAATTCTTTATCTCTTCCTGTCTCATCATTGCCACGATAGCCGTGTACCATCAACTCCAGTTCGTTCAGCGTGCAGACCTCGGATTCGACAAACGAAACGTCATCAACTTACTACATACACGGAACCTCCAAGCAAATGGTAAAGCGTTCAAGGACGAATTGATCCGATCGAAGGCGATCGTGTCTGCAAGCTATTGCAATCGTCTTCCACCCAATGTCGACTGGACTTCAGTGTTTCGCGCGGACTCGAGTTCCAGAGATCAGTTCCTTTCCGTTTATGAGATGGACTACGACCATTTGAAGACGATGGGCTACACGATGCTGCAAGGCAGATTTTTTTCAAAGAGATCAAACAAGGATTCTCTTTCCTTGATCCTGAACGAGAAGGCTGCTGCTCTTTTCAAGATCAAGATCGTGGATGGACAAAAAATTTTTTCGCACTACGATCAACCTGATGGAAGAATGCGCGAGGTGATCGGCATCATGAAGGATTTCAATTTTCAATCGCTGAAAGCCCC
>CBHROW010000370.1:0-5372 GCA_966080355.1 uncultured Chryseosolibacter sp. | reverse complement strand
ATGTCGAGCTGAAATTGTGGAAGGCGAAGGATGCCCGGTGAGTTGAGAATATGAAACAACGGCTTGTACCTCAGCCCGGCCGTTATCTGGTTTGCAGCGGAAAGAAAACTTTGCACTTGTGCGGCCGAGAAGGCATCGTGTTGTGCTTCGTCTGCCCCGGCAAGGTGGCTGAAGATGGAAGCTACTTTTAAATTGGAATTTCTATTCAGAATATCCATAAGAGCAGGCAGGTCCGGGGCGTTGAATCCGAGGCGATGCATACCCGTATCGAGCTTGATGTGAATTGTTGCGGGCCGGCCGTTGAGGAATGTGACGAAACTTTCGAGAATGCGAAAACTGTAGATCTCCGGTTCGAGTTTGTGCGGGAGCAGCGATGAAAAACTCTCTTCCGAAGGATTCATTACCATGATCGGAAGCGAGATGTTGTTCTTTCGCAGTTCGATACCTTCATCGGCATAGGCCACCCCGAGATAATCGACTTTGTGGTACTGAAGGAGATTGGCAATTTCAGCACTTCCGCTTCCGTAAGCGAATGCTTTCACCATCACCATGATCCGCGTTGTCGGTTTCAATTTCTCGCGGAAGTAATTGAGATTGCTGACTACCGCTCCGAGATCAATCTCCATCACTGTGCCATGAACTTTTCGCTGCAGTCGCGACACGATTTTTTCAAATGCAAAAGTTCGCGCACCCTTCACCAGCACAACCTCCTGGTGAATTTCGTTCAAGTCAAAGTCGCGCAGAAATGCTTCAGTTGAAGAAAAAAATTTCGAATCGTGCGGAAAAAAATTCCGGTGTGCAGAAAGTTTTTCGCCAATCCCGACAACGTGTTGAATTCCCGCGGACGAGATTCGGGTGGCAACATCCTTTGCAAGCGCCTCATCATCGAGTCCGGATTCGAGGATGTCGGAGAGGATGATTCGCTTTTTGTTCTTCTGATGCTGATGACTGAGGAATTGCAGGCTTATGGTCAGTCCCGCCAGATCGTTATTGTACGTATCGTCAATGATCTGACTCTGGTTGATTCCTTCTTTCAACTCGAGTCTCATCGGAATAGACTGCAGCATCTGCACGCGCTCCTGGATCACGGCAGGCTTGTAGCCGAGATGGATCATCATGCAAATGCAATGGATAGAATTTTCTACTGATGCCTTTTCAGAGAATGGAAGCGCTATTGAAAATGACGAACCTTTGAAGGATAAAATATGCTTTGCAGCATCCTCGCGAACCTGAATTCCGGCAGATGATGATGAGCCCCATGATAGCGTGGGAATATCACTGTTTTGAAAAGCGCGATCCACATCAACGTGATCCTTGCAATAGACCACCAGTTTTGCTGTGCGAAATAACTTCAGCTTCTCAGTGATCTTTTCCTCACGCGACCGGAATCCCTCATCGTGCGCGGAACCGATGTTGGTGAAAATGCCAAGCGTTGGGTCGATTATGCTGGCCAAATTTTCCATTTCGCCAGGCCGCGAAATACCAGCTTCGAAAATTCCCATTTGGTGATGAGGCTGAAGTTGCCAAACCGAGAGCGGTACACCAAGCTGTGAATTATAGCTTCCCGGATTCTTTGCGATTTTATAATCGGGTGAAAGCAGTTGATAAAGCCATTCTTTAACGATAGTTTTGCCATTACTTCCGGTGATTCCAACCACAGGCACATCCAGTTGCGAGCGATGAAACGCCACAAGTTGCTGGAGCGCTTTGAGTGATGATGGAACACGTGCGATATTGGCTTCCGCGTATAGCGATGCGGTTGTCAATTCATTTTCAACTACGAATTGCCGGATCCCTTGTTCATACAAAGCCGGCACATAGTCATGTCCGTTGTGATGCTCGCCTTTGATCGCAAAAAATATTGCACCCACCCCGGCAGCAGCTTTTCGACTATCGGTGATAATAGTGTTGATATTTTGATCGAGCCGAAGATTAATCACTTCAGCTTCGGCAATCGAGGCGAATTGTGAAAATGAGATCATCAGAATAGGCGCGCTCCGTTGGGAACCGGCTTGTCAATTGCACTTAACACCACATGGCTTTCATGGTCAGGAAACCCTGTGATGAGAACCTCTGAAACGAAATTTGCAATTTGCTTCGGAGGGAAATTCACGATGCAAATCACTTGTTTGCCAATAAGGCTTTCCGGATTATAATGTTTAGTGATTTGCGCACTTGAGCGTTTTATACCAAGCGGCCCAAGATCAACCCACACCTTGAACGCAGGTTTTTTTGCTTCGGGAAATCCCTCGACTTGGGTGATCGTTCCTGCCCGAATATCGACTTTCTCAAAGTCTGTCCAACTGATCATAGTATGCAAAATCGTTGAAAAATTGAATAAAACACAGGAAATTGAATGTATGCCAAAATTTGGCAGAACAGTTCAACGGCAGAAAAAAGTTTTTTAGGTGGCTAATCCATCTTAATTTTGTACTTTTCTGGAACCATAATATCTGAAATCTCTTTTGGATTGACGCCTGATGAAATCGCAGCTTAATAAGATCCTTTTCTTTGCCTGCTTGCTTACGCTGGGTACAACCGCAGCTAAGGCGCAGGATGCTGCAGTTCAGGATTATGAGATCACCGAATCGGAACGCGATCGGTTCGAGCGCGACAAGCTGATTTTCTCTCCGGGTGGAGAAAACGAATCGAGGTATATGCCGCCACGTACCACACCTGGTGGTAACTCGACTACACCGTCAACAAAAGACTCCACGGCTTCAACCAAGTCCAACGCAACGCAGCTTCCGGCACCCGTAAAGATCAAGCACGAACAACCTGTTAAGCCCCCTGTAAAGCCCCTGCCTCCCAAAGACGACAACGATGCGATCTTGTCGTTCAATTTACTTTACTACATCATCCAAAAGTACAAGCTCCAGGAAATCATCGACTAGCTTTCAACTTTCCTTAAAGCGGTTGTTGATTTTGTTTCCTAAGGGAAACGACTTCGCATGTTTTTTTCCGTTCTGATTGCACGCCAGTGTTTTTTTCGCATTCATGCACATCACGCAGAAGGTATAAAGAAATTCCACGCATGCTGCAGCTCCATTACAGACTGACATCACAGCGAAATTTTGAACGAAGCTGATGACCATGTACGTGGCTTTGTGTAAGCGGCCATCGCGATAGCAGCGACAGATCGCGCTGACCATAATGTCCACAAGATGGCAGGTTGGCGATGCGAGTGAGGAGCTGTTAAAATAACGTTGCGTCACCAAACTGAAATGAAGACAAAAGTTTTGCTCGGATAACGGAGATGCCGATGCTGAGGTGACTTTTTACGCGGCTTAAAATGAAAAAGGACTGCCTAGGTCGTCCTTGAAAAATATTTTCGCTGGTATTTCTTAGATTTCTTTTTTCACAAAGAATTGTTCGAGCTCTTCGAGTTTGAGAACTCCTTCGTAGTAGGCTTTGCCAAAGATGACAGCAAACACACCCATGTCGTTCAGGCGCTTGATGTCATCGATTCCGCGAATACCACCACTCGCCAATACACAGATCTCAGGAAAAGTTTTGATGATGTCGGCATAAAAATCGAAAGCCGGACCTTCCAGCACGCCATCGCGTGATACATCAGTGGACTTGACGTACTTCAGTCCACGAGAATAAAAATATTCGAGGTGCTCGTACAGCGTGAGATTTGCTTTTGATTGCCAGCCACGGAACAACAATTGTTTGGTGTCTTTGTTGATCACATCAGCACCGAGCGTCATTTTTTCACGTCCATAGGTGACGATCCAGGAAGCGAAAAGTTCCGGATCAGTCACTGCAATACTTGCCGCAGTGATATAGTCTGCACCGAACTCGTATGCTTTGCTGATGTCACCATCGGTGGAGATTCCGCCTGTAAAATCGATCTTGAGATCGGTGTGGCCTGCGATCGCTTCAAGCACGTGCCAATTGACGGGATGACCTTTTTCCGCGCCATCAAGGTCAACGAGGTGCACCACTTCTATGCCATGATCTTCAAAACGCTTAGCAAGATCAAGCGGATTTTCATCATATGCTTTTTCGCTCGTAGGATCTCCCTTCCGCATCTTGACAACGTTTCCTTTTCGAATTGCAATAGATGGTATTACCTGAATCATCTCGATTTGCCTCAACTTTTATGAAGCGAAGTTACGATGCAAACGGCAAACAAACACTGAATTAAGGTAAAACAGCAAAATATTTTGGGCCGTTGAATTGCTGTAGCAGGAGAATATTTATGTTTAATTTTGAATGTGAGCGGTGCAATCGTATGAAATGAGTGCGTGCTCAAAACCTAATTCATGCCCCATGAAAATTTCTCGCGTTGTATCAGCTGTTCTGCTGGCCATGGTTGTGATTTTTCCCGTTTGGAGTCAGACGAAATTTCGCAAGCTCCCCAGCACGATAAATAGCCCTTCATACAACACCTACAGTCCTTACATCAGCGCAGACGGCAACGCTATCGTTTTTGTTTCCGACAATGCCGAAGACAACGTGCTCGTTCCATTTTATACCATGCGTGATGTTGGCGATTGGATGGAACCGCTGCCGCTTCCCAAACACATTTACACCCGCTTGAATTTCCTCCATGGATTTGCACTCAGTGCAGATGGAAAAAAACTTTTTTATACCACATTGAAAACACCAAGCGTAGGTGGGTTTGACATCTGGACAAGCGACTTGAAGGGAACATCCTGGAGCCAGCCGACAAATCTTGCGCTCCCTGTAAATTCAAAAGGGCACGAAGGAAGTCCGAGCGTTTCTGCTGATGGTAACACACTTTTTTTTATGAGGTGTGATAAGATGGATCAAAACAAAGCCGAAGGCTGCAAGCTTTTCAGCGTGTCGAAAAAACAAAATGGTGAATGGGGAGAACCCGTGGAGTTGCCTGCCACCATCAATACCGGAAATTCGCAGAGCCCGCGTATTATGGCTGACGGGGAAACCCTTTTCTTTTCTTCAGACAAATTTCCAGGAGGCAAGGGGGGCATGGATCTCTATTTTTCAAAACTCGTGAATGGCGCGTGGTCTTCACCGAAGGCTGTCGATTTTATTAACACTCCACAAGACGATCAATACATCAGCATTACAGCTCTTGGCAGATACCTTACCCGGGATACTAAAGGGCAACGCAGAAATGAAATCGTTGAATACCTGATCCCTTCTGAATACCGACCGAAAGGAATGATGAAGATCGATGGCTCCGTGCTTGACGCGAATGGCGCCCCCATCCCGGCATACGTTTCAATCATGGACCTGACGAAGAACAAACGTTATTATAGCGGACGACCTTATGCCGATGGCTCGTTCATTGTTTACATCATGGAAGGAAGCAAATATGAAATTTCGGTGGATGCCGAACAGGATAACGCCTCATATTTCAGCAAACAATTTGACCTCAC
>CBHROW010000369.1:0-5376 GCA_966080355.1 uncultured Chryseosolibacter sp. | reverse complement strand
CTGAAAATAAAAAAGTGTTCCGCGCAACGAATTCAGACGCACGGTTGTTTTCAATGGCATGGATACCAACAACACCATATACACGATCGGCCACTCTACGCATGACCTGCGCATGTTCATCGACATGCTGAAATCATTTCACGTTCAGGTGCTTGTTGACATTCGAACGCTTCCGGGCTCTCGAAAATATCCACATTTTAACCAGGAAGTCCTTCAGGTTGAACTGAGGAACGAAGGAATCGACTACGTACATATGATCGACCTTGGCGGAAGGCGCAAACCTCTGAAGGATTCGCCTAACCAGTCGTGGCGTCATCCATCTTTCCGCGGCTACGCTGATCATATGCAAACTCAGGCATTTCGAAAACGCTATCGAAAAGCTCGAACAGGTTGCGCGATCAAAGAATGTTGCATACATGTGTTCGGAAGCAACCTGGTGGAGATGTCACCGTGCACTTGTATCCGATTACCTCAAAGTTCGCGGGTGGAATGTTCAACACATTATGAATATCGGAAAAAGCCAGGAACATCCTTATACATCGCCCGCAAAGCCCGTTCAGGGTGAACTATTCTATTAATAGCTGATGCCCGGCTCAAAAAATTTCATTCTTGCCGGCCCTGCGGAAAAATTGCTTTCCCATTTAAAACACTGCCCGGTGAATGTCACACCCATGCCGTAACCGTTCAGCCGTGTGGTTTTTGTCGGACTACTGTTATCTACAAGCATCTGATGCCTGTTGGGTTTGCCCCGCCACGATCCCCACTGATATTTCATCTGGACTAAGTTTTAAATGAGGTAATAGCAGTTTAAAATATCGCACCAGCCTCCGTTCACCAATACAAAAATGTCGGTCAATACAACTTTTTGACGGTTCAAGACATCTGTAGTTGGATTAGTTCCAGTGGTATTAGAAAGCCGCGTGGATTCTCCCGAAATTGAATATAAATCAAACCCAGTGCCCCTATGATCCGAAATTATCTCAAAATCGCGTTTCGCTCTCTGTGGAGAAGCAAGGCTCACTCTTTCATTAATATAGCCGGGTTGAGCCTGGGAATTGCATGCTGTGTGTTGATCGTGCTTTTCGTAAAGGATGAGCTCACGTTTGATCGATTTCATGCAAATGCGGACAGAATCTATCGCGCTTACGTGAAAGAAAATTGGGGCGAGAACCAGGAGTTCACCGATATCACTACGCCTTTTCCGCTTGGGCCAGCGTTGAAAGACAATCTGCCCGAAGTGGAATACATGGTTCGCATCAACCCGGTCGGAACCCAGATAAAAACGGAGACGGAAACTTTCAATGAAACCGTAACGCTGGTCGGACCTGATTTCCTTCGCATGTTTGATTTTAAATTGGTGAAAGGTTCTGAAGAAGGAATTTTGAGTGATGCCTCAGCGATACTGCTGACAGAATCTACCGCCACTCGATATTTTGGCAGTGAAGATCCAACCAACAAAACTTTATCGGTCTTGATAGGAGACAAGTTCGAAGATTTCTCCGTGCATGGAGTTTTGAAAGATCCACCAACAAATTCAAGCATCTCATTTTCGATGGTGATCTCGGACCTTAACAATCCGAAATTCTACAATGAAAAAGTGCTCACTTCAGCGTGGTTCAATATTACACCAGAAACTTATGTGCAACTCAAATCGGATGCAAATCTCACGCGCGTGAAGCAGAAATTCCCGTCTATATTCAAACCACTTCTGGGAGAAGACTTTGAGAAGAGCAAATATTTTGTCGATCTGCAGCCCTTGACCGCAATTCACCTTGACACTTCTTTACCGGCTGGACTGGCCCCGGTCAGCGATCCCAAATACTCGTACATACTTTCTGCGATTGCTTTGTTGATCCTCGTTGTAGGTTGTATCAACTTTGTAACGCTCTCGGTAGGTCGATCACTGAAGCGTTCGAAGGAAGTCGGGATACGGAAGGTAGCGGGTGCGCAACGTAAACAAATCATATTTCAGTTCATCGGAGAAGCTACGATTGTAACTTGTATTGCGCTCACACTTGGGCTGATCCTCGCAGTATTGAATTTGCCTTTCTTCAACGATCTGTCTGGAAAGCAGCTCGCCTTTCCTTTCGATGCATTCCTGCTGCAAATATGCGTTGTGCTGATCGCGATCATCGGGCTCTTTGCCGGAAGTTATCCTGCGTTCTTTTTGTCCGCCTTCCGGCCGATCACGGTGTTGAAGGGTGCGCTTCAAACCGGAAGCAGCAAACAAACTTTGCGCAAAATTCTCGTGGGCGTTCAACTGGTGCTGTCGATCTTTTTGATCTCCAGCACACTGCTCATGCAGAAGCAAATGAGATTCCTTCAATCTAAAAACCTCGGGTTCGACAAGGAACAGCTTGCCGTATTGCAGCTCAATGTCAAAGAGGGCAGGGGTATGCGCGAACGCGTTCCGAAAGGATTTGAAATTGCCGAGCGATTCAAGTCAGAGCTCGCGCGCATTCCACAAATCCAGACCCTATGTACATCGTCTCATGACTTCGGAAATGGAAACTGGGTCAATCTCGGATACACCGATGAACAAGGAACCTATCGCACGTTCTATTATAATTCCATAGATGATGATTTCATTCCCGCCATGAAAATGGAATTGGTAGCAGGCAGAAATTTCTCGGACGAGAACCCTTCGGACGCCCGCAGGTCGCTCATCGTCAACCAAGCGTTTGTCAAGTCGTACGGATGGAAAGATGCGATCGGAAAGAAGATCCCTGGAAAGAATTTTGAGGATCACGAGATCATTGGCGTGGTAAAGGATTTCAACTATTCTTCGCTCTACACGAAAGTTGAACCGCTCGTTATGGCCATGAACCCTGCAGTGGCATTGAGTGGAATTGAAAACATCAATGTCAACAACAGTCCGCTGCCGAAATTGATCATCCGTCTTCGCCCTGGAAATGCCTCTGCAACGATCGCGCAGATCGAACAAGTCTGGGATCGGCTGACTGGCGGAGACGAGTTTACGTTTTCATTTGTCGATCAGGCACTCGATGCGCAATACCGTGCCGATCAGAATCTCGGAAAGATCGTCAGCATTGCTACGGTACTCGCCATCATCATTGGCAGCCTCGGTCTTTATGGTTTGGCTTCGCTCGCCATGCAAAATCGCACGAAGGAGATCAGTATCAGGAAAGTTCTGGGCGCGACAGAAAGCTCGCTGCTCGTGTTACTGTCGAAAGATTACATCATCCTCATATTGACTTCGCTTGTTATTTCTGTTCCGCTCACATGGTATATGATGAAGGATTGGCTCGATACCTTCGAGTATAGAGTGGAGATCGGACCGCAGGTGTTTTTAATGGCTGGCGGAATTTCGTTGGTGATTGCACTGTTGACCATCGGTTATCAGACTATCAAGACTGCTTGGACGCAACCAGCGGAAACACTAAAATAAGAATAGAGTCGTCTGACCATTTCAAATGATCTGACGACTCTTGGTATTCCTCTGACGACTCTTAGTATTCACTCGCTCCAATATCGTATGCTGACCCTTTCAATCTCGAGGATTCATAATAGTCTTTTGCAACGTTGTAGGTGGAAATGCTCTTTCCTTTATTCACCGCTGGCGATGAGCTTGTCAGCCTGAAGTTATTGCCTGTGGCATTCACGAATTTCAGGTTGGAGATAATTCTCGTGAGGTAGTTATTGGATGCCTGGACTTTGACAGATGAACTCAACTTATAGATATACGCATCCTGACTTTTTCGCGGGTAAGTGTATGTAGTATAGCTTCCTGGGTTGACGATGATATTGTTGATCACCACATTCATTTCCACGTGGTCAGCATAAAGCCGAATTCCATCGAGTTTCGGGTTGATCAGTGTGTTGTTAAAAAATTTGAAACCCGTTCCCGTTGTAACTCGGTCATCGCAGAAGATTGCGTGCGCACCAGCATTCGCGATGATGTTGTCATGGATCAGGTTGTCGGCAATTCCCAGTACAATGAGTCCGTTCCCGGTCCCTTTGTTGATGAACTTTTTATAGAATTTTCCGCCCGTGCCAACCCCGATCTGCACACCATTGTTTTGACTGGTTACATTTTTTGTTCCATAGTTTTCAATCGTGTTATCGTGAATATCAGCACCGACTGTAGCGCATCCCACTTGAATGCTTTCCCATCCTGAATAAGCAACCCGGTTGTTGAAGATCTTCACGCTATGGATTTCATGCGGATACTTGGTGCCGCACGAAGTTTTAACGCCTGAATCGTAGAATGAATTTCCGATGTACATGCCTTCGCCACCGGTGTTGTGCACGTAGTTGTCGTGGATCGACACATTGTACATCGTGAAATTACCACGCCAGGTTGCAGCATCGCATGTGGGATCTGTTTTCGCCATAAATCCCGCAAAGCCAGCACCCGAAGCTTCAACGTGATCGATCTCAAAGTTGGTTGATAAATATTCAGCAGAGAGCCCGATATGACCAGAAGTAATTTTGATTCCATATTGACCAGTAGTGCCGCCACCGGTAAATCGAAAGTATTTACAATTATCAAACTTCACTCCATAGCTCATTCCCGTTCCGTTGAGCACTGCTGTTCCCCCGCAATTCCTGATCACGATTGGGTTGGACGATGTTCCCGTAAGATTTTTAAAGTGAATATTTTTGTATTTGTACGAAGCGTTCAGGCAGATGACTGCGCCTGGTTTTATATTCAAGGCTTTAGCATCCACAAGATTTGCAGTTGCCGGAACTGTATACGTGCACCCACAGGATGTGCTTTGCGTTGAAGTCGTCACATCGTCCTGGACGATCGGAGCGATAATCGCCTCATCCTGGCAACTTACAAAAACTATTGCAGCGATAAATGCAAAGAGGGCTTTGAGCAGGGAGAATTGGTTTCTTAACATTCAACTTCAGGTTTGTAGACAGCATGGCGCTGTCGAGGTTAAAAAATTTGAATGAGCTGCGTCAACGTGCGTCCGCAGCAAAGAGAATCGGTGTGATTCGCTTGCAAATAACGATCAATAGCTTGCGGTTGCTATGTTGATAATCGACAAGGACCATCGATGTAATGAATAGCAGAAAACTTTTTAAAAAATGAGAAAACGGTCTATTCGTTAATTCGAGTTCACGATCAACAACACATCGTGGGCGTTCAAACGCTGCTGCACATTGCGTTTGTCGCGAGGGCATTGAATGTGCTGCAAGGAACTTGAATAAAATGCGCAGAACGCACATCAGGGATCAGATGCAATTGCAATCTCCGCGTTTTCGCGTCAAAAAAGTTAGCATCGGAGATTTATTCAAATTCGATTGCTCCGATATCAAATGCCTTGCCCTGTGGTCGCTTATGATTGAAAAAATCGAAAGTAAGACAGGGGAGATAGGTTCTTACATCCGTTCCCTGGTTGATGG
>CBHROW010000368.1:0-5392 GCA_966080355.1 uncultured Chryseosolibacter sp. | reverse complement strand
ATCAAAATTGATATCACCATGAGTACCCCATGTTTTTGTAATACTGTTTGCAGTCGCCTCCGCATTTACGAGGTTACGAAACACCACCGGCTCGGTTGCCGACAAGCATCCGTAGCTAAGAGAATTGTTCAGAACGTTGTAATCGCCCAACGCAGAGATGGCAACATTTTGGAACCGGATGGCATTTGAACTGATGATTGTGCCTGCTGTCGCACATCCTGAAGTGCCTGTTGTAAGTGCGCAAGTGAGCACAGACGGGCTTGCCAATGTCGTGTTGGTGTAAGTGTTTCCTGTGCCTACCGGAGATCCATCGACATACCATTGATATGTTGCACCTGTACCCGGGCTGGAAGCTGAAGCTGTGAAACTTCCGTCCGATCCATTCACAATTTTTACCTGCGAGACCGTGGATGCTGGTGACCAGCTGTTCAAGGTCGCATCGACTGTTAGCGGTAGCGTTGGTGTTGCTGTGCTCGACATGAGTAGCGTTGAATTCTGATAATACTTCACAACGCCTTTATCGATTTTGATCATGAAGACATCTCCGGCTGCGTAGCTATTGTCGCCATACTGCCCGGTTGGGTTGCCTTTCAACGAACCGGATTCATAGATAGCGAACTTTCGATCACTTCGCAGGTAAATTCCAAATTGCGATCTACTAAACGAAGGCGTGGCCGAAGGAGATGATGATAATCCAAACATCCTGTCGGTGTTCGTTTCGCTGACCACAGTCGTCATCCACCCATTGTTCTTCACCGTGTTGACAGACAACGCTCCCGCATCCCAACTGCCCGACACGATATTTTTCGTGATGCTGTTACCGCTGACGGAAACTCCGGTGTTGCTTTTCCACACCACTTCTTCTTCAGCATAAAGACAGTGATCGTCACTGTTGCTGTGGGTTATCGTGAATTGACACTGCGCGTGAATTTTGGTCGATGCAAAAACTCCTAGAATGCAAGCGCAAATCATGGAAGCGCGGACAAGTAAGGCCATAGACAAGAGTTGGGGAATGATGAGTGAACTGGTGGAGACGGGACAAACGGAACTTACTGCGTTATAAGTACCGATGTTTCTCCGCGGACGTCTTTTTTGGTGACGGCCGAAGTTTGCTATAGGTAGGGCACGTTTGGTAACTGCACGATGTATGCAGTACGAGAAAAACCAGGAATAACAGGATCAGCTTTCTCATGGTGGAAAAAGTTTAGGTTTAGGTGGTGGAGAAAATGAACACGCTAGTGAGTGCTCGTTTTGATCCAAAGCTATCTGGGTGATTCCCCAAAGGTTATAGCATGTTCGACTGATTGTCGACTGCTAAAATGATGCCTCATCGCATAGATATGTGATACCGCGGGAGAGATGGTACGGTTTGTTTCAGGCGGCTGGCTGCCGGTGCAGATGGGTTGAGCGACTTATCGTTTGGTCAGATACGCTATCTTATTTGAAGGTCTCGAGAACAAATCAAAAAATTCGACAGGGTTACTTCAATCGCTTGGCGTATTTATTTCTAACGTGCTGATTAATGAAAGTTCCGAGTCCGCGACCGTTCAATGCCATTTCTTTCATTCGTTCAACGTTACTGACGCCAGAAGCACGATGTGTATACAGATAAGTACGTCCGCCTTTGTATCGGACAATGATCGAACTTTCTCCGTTTTCAAAGGCCTGCACCGGTGAATTTCCGCTAAGGTTTTTATAGAGTTCCATTTTCTTTTACTTAGGGATTTCTCAAATCAGCTTAATGTGTTCCGCCAGGGCGATGAAATATTTTTTCGACCAGATATCGAGTTTCTTTGGATCAGGAATAAATCGAATGGCGTCCGCCTTGACTCTTTCCATACTGACTGAGTTGATTCGGGCGATTAATAGTTTTCGAAATTGTGCGTGCGTGAGCTGTTGGCCAGGGAGGTCACCGCTCTCGAAGGCACGTTCTACAAAGTGTTTCAAATTCATCGTAACACCTTTCTTGACGTACCATTCGAAATTATACCAATCTCGTCCTTTAACATTGTCCTTCCACTTGCGAAAAAGGAAGGCGTGCATTTTACCCGCAAACAGATCTGGTAGTGAAAAGCATTTTACATAGAAAGAAAATGGCCGCAGCAGCAGCCGCTCTTCAGTCTCAAATCCCGGTGGCGGAACAGTATCGACCTCAATTTTGATTTTAATGTTCGGATGCTGCGAAAGGCCGCTTTGCGGTATAGTACCTTCTAAAATAAGTTCTTTCCAAATCGTCTCTGATTTTAAGAAAGCTGAATCAACGTGTGAGTCCTTTGCTTTCTTTTTTTCTTTGATGCTCACATCCATACCAAGTGCACGAAATTCAATTTGAATAGCATCAAGGTATTTTTCCAGCGAAAATTCTCGATCTTCTTTCAGTAGAGAAAAATCCAGATCCTCAGAAAATCGATCGAGTCCATAAAATATTCTGAGGGCGGTGCCTCCATAAAACGCAGCCTTCTCGAAGAAACCCCCGCGGTTCAATCCAGCAAGTGCAACTTCCTGCATGATCTCGCGAAGTGCCGATTGCGCATCATTCTTGTTCTTTGGATTGTATTCCGCAAGCCATTCCTTGATCATAGGTCTCTGATTGTATCAACTAACATCGATAAGCTTTCTTCTTTCAAACTTCCTTTAATCCATGTGCTCATTTCTTTTGTGTCCAGACGCTTCAACGCATCCTCTTCCATTCTCATATTATCAAATAGAAATTCTTTTGTCGCTTTCCGACTGCGAAGTAACAGTCCGGACGTTGTTACGATCTTATCACACATTGCTTTCTCTGCAGACGCAATCATCGCATACTGATCATCCGCAAGCTTTTCAGATCGGATTCCAAATGCGTAGTAGGGCAGAGGAAGTTGTGTATAAGTGAATCTGCCCACGGGTGTATTGAACTTCCGAGGTGCCTGCGTTGTCATTGATGCGATCTCGTAAACTCGCTCGGGAATCATGCCGTAATAGTCAAGCGCAGTTTCCACGGAAACGTAGCTCGGCCCCAAAATATGATTGGCCAGAAGGAACGGTTCTGGACTTCGATTCGTATTCAACGCAGAACCAATAATATAGAGTCCTTTTTTGATCGATAGAATAACTCCCTCTTTTGCCAACTGATGGATTTTGTCGTTCGGGCGCTTATAACTTTTAAATACGGATGTCAGCAATTGATGTGACAATGGCTGGTTTGCTAAGCGTACAAGTTCCGACTGGTAATCCATATTGTAATATTTTATAAAGATAATCGAATAAAATCAGATTATCCTTATGATATTTTACAATTAAACAGCGATTTGGCTACTTTATCTTCCCTTCAAACTCCTGCCGCATCGCTTGCCTGATCTTTCGCTTGTGCATTTCTCCCCATTTGGCAAGTTCTTCAAGTACAGGCTGAACCGTCATCGCATAATCAGTCGCTTCATATTCGATCGTGATGGGTGTTTCATTGTAAACACGTCTTTTGATGAAACCATTTAACTCGAGTTCTTTCAATTCACCTGCGAGTACTTTTGATGAAATGCCATCGATGGTTCGTTGCAGGATATTGAACCGGCTCTTCCCATGCATAAGCGCTATGATGATGCGAAGTTTCCATTTTCCGCCAATTACATATAGAGCATCTCCAATGGCCCCCAGCTGCGCTACGCAGGCAGCGTCATCGAGTTTTTTCAAATCGTCCTTTCCTTTTGGCATACCGTGCATTTTTGACCGCTTACAAAAAGGTAACTACTTACCTTTTGTAAAGTGCTTACATTTAGTAAGCAGATCTAAGGAGTTTTGTTGTTAGTAAGAAAAACAATTACGCTTATGACAACAAAACACGCTACAAGTTCGCAAACTTGGAATATCAGTCTGTGGATAGCACAAGTGGTGCTGGCAGGAATGTTTGTGATGGCAGGGTTTATAAAAACATTTACGCCAATAGGTGAGTTAACCGGGCTGATGCCGTTTGCTGCAGAAATGCCCGTGCTGATTCGCTTTATCGGAATGAGTGAGTTGGCTGGCTCCCTCGGATTGATCCTGCCGGCCGCATTTCGTATTTCCCCTCAACTTACAACTGTTGCTGCGGGAGCATTGGGTGTAGTGATGGCGCTTGCGTTGGCATTCCATATCGCAAGAGGTGAATTCACATCTATCGGTGTGAACATAATGTTGGGAATTCTTGCTGCCTTTATTGTGTTCGGTAGATTGAATAAAGCTCCTATCACCAAGCGCGTTTCAGGCAAGCGCACTGTTGCAAGAAATTAAAACGAGGAATTATTAAACATATGAAACGAAAATTAATCACTGTATACGCACCACATGCCCAGCCGGGATTTCTTGGTAAAGGACACACTGCGCGACCGGTCATCGCTGTAGATTTTGTTCAAAGCGATCCATTCATCATGCTCATGGATGACCGCCTTGAAAAAACAGACAACAATCCGGTTGGTGGTCCACATCCACACGCGGGTTTTGAAACTGTCACGCTTGTTCTCGATGGCGAGATTGGAGAAGATGAGCACGCGTTGCGAGCCGGTGACCTCGAGATGATGACCGCAGGAAGCGGGATCGTTCATACGGAAACCATTTCGAAACCCGCGCGAATGCACATTTTGCAACTGTGGTTGAATCTTCCAAAGAACGATAGACATGCACCGCCACGTGTACAGCGCCTGAAGGGCGAACACGTTCCCTTCAAATCGGAAGACGGAAATGACATCAGGGTTTACAGTGGAACCTTCGCTGGTCTTACCTCACCTTTGAAGAACTATGCGCCACTTATCATCAGCGAGCTAAAACTTGGTCCGCATAAAAAAATTGAAGGTGTGCTCCCGCGAAATTTCAGTGCATTCATTTATGTGATTGAAGGCTCGGTTGGAGTGGGATCGGAAAATAAATTGATCACCAGGGATCATGTTGGATGGTTTGATCGCCAGGACGTTCCAGGAGCCAGCGAGGTGGAAATTACAGCCGGACGTGATGGTGCCAGGCTTGTGATCTATGCCGCGGAACCTCAGCATCATGAAATTGTTTCGCACGGTCCATTCATTGCCGACACCATGGACGACATTCGTCAACTCTACACCGACTATCGTGCGGGAAAAATGGGCCACATTCACGATGTTCCGTTAGAACGGCAACTTTCTTACTGATCAACGCAAGCCCGATGGAAGTTCATCGGGTTTTTTTATTTGTCTCCCCAGACGGAATGCACAGTGCTTCGATGCAAGTATCGCGGCTTTTGATTTTTTCAGCATTACAAGATCAGTTTTAGGATGATCGAGGCTGAACAGATATCGCCCCCTTTTTCAAACTACCATTTGGATTCCGGCTCTTAGTGTTAGCGTGCAGTTCCGGTCATTTCGTAGTTGCAGTCCGATATTATTGTCTAACTTGAACAACCACGAGCTAT
>CBHROW010000367.1:0-5407 GCA_966080355.1 uncultured Chryseosolibacter sp. | reverse complement strand
TCGTCATTTCTGATTTGCTTTTCTTCAGATGCTCTTTGCGTTCACGCGCTTGTTGCTGCAGGCGGTCCTTCGTGGTACGCAACTCCATCATGCCATCTTCGTTGATGGTCTGGTCGCCAAAGCGCTCGGTTGCGTTATCGAAATCATCATCCTTCAACAGCGCATCGTCATCATCTTCGTGAAGGTTACCAGGCTCAACTTTATTGAAAGGTCCGGTGAAGAGCAGTTCGCGTTCATTCGATTTTTCCTCGAACGATTCTTTCTTAGGCTGTGGCGGGATCGGTGGCTGAGGCTTTTGACGCATCTCGAGATCTCGCTTCTGATTGATCGAGTTGTCTGCATTGTTATTAAACAGCCAGCCTTGTGAGCGATCGAGATCATGTACCTTCTTTTCTTCTTTGCGATTCACTGGCAGTTGATGATCCACCGTGAACCCGGTAGCAATCACGGTTACGCGAATGCGATCACCAAGATCCGGATCGACTCCGTGACCAAAGATCATTTCGCCATCCTCGCCTGCCTGGTCCTGTATGTATTCGGTGATTTCGGTGAGCTCGTCCATTTGGAGCTCGGCTTCCGCACCTGAGATGATGCTGAGGAGTATTTTCTTTGCGCCCATGATGTCGCGGTTGTCGAGCAACGGAGAGGCAAGTGCACCTTCTGCAGCTTTCTTCGCGCGATTATCGCCACGTGTCTCAGCGGAGCCCATAACTGCAGCACCTGCATTGAGCATCACCGTGCGCACATCCTGAAAGTCAACGTTTACGTATCCTGCCAGGGTGATGATCTCCGCGATACTCTTCGCAGCTGTTGTCAAAATATTGTCGGCTTGCGCGAAGGCTTGACCGATGGAAAGGTTTCCATAGATCTCGCGCAGCTTGTCGTTAAGGATCACCAGCACCGTGTCACAGGTTTGACGAAGTCCTTCAATACCGATCTCGGCTTGAGCGCCTTTCTTTTTTCCTTCGAAGGCAAATGGTGCGGTCACTATTCCGACTGTAAGGATGTCCATATCCTTCGCGATCTTCGCGATCACCGGAGCCGCTCCCGTTCCTGTTCCTCCACCCATCCCCGCAGTGATGAACACCATCTTGGTGCCCGTCAGCATTTCACGGATCTGGTCTTTGCTTTCCAGTGCTGCATTTTTTCCGACTTCAGGATTTGCGCCACACCCAAGTCCTTCAGTCAGGTTTGCACCGATCTGAAGTTTGTTGGGTACGGGGCTCGCATTGAGCGCCTGGTTGTCGGTGTTGCAGACTACAAACTCGACATCTTTAATGCCTTGTTTGTACATGTGGTTCACCGCATTACTTCCTCCCCCGCCTACGCCAATCACCTTGATGATCGAGCGATGAAGGCTATGTTTGGGGATTTCGAATTTGTACGATCCAGTTTCAAACATATGATTTAATTAGTGGTTGTGTCAGTATTCGTTTTTACCATCGAGGTCATCGATGAGCAAGCTTTTGGTCTTGTTCAGGATGTCGTTGAAGAAATTCTTCGATGGCGATGGAATTGTCTTCTTCACTTTCGAAGCTCTTACTACTTCGCGTGCTTCCTTGTACCGATCAACACGCTCGTCAAGCGAACGGAACCCGGACAGCACGAGGCCAACCGAAGTTGCGTACATCGGGCTCTTTACGGCTTCGATCTTGGTTTTTCCAAGATGCTCATTCGGATAACCTATGCGCGTATCCATGCCAGTCATGTATTCAACAAGTTGTTTCAGGTTGTTGAGTTGCGCTCCGCCACCGGTGATCACAATTCCACCTGCCAGTCTGTTCTCAAAACCCGAGCTGATGATCTCCGCGTGCGCCATTTCAACGATCTCTTCCATTCTCGCCTGGATGATGTTCGAAAGATTCTTCACCGAAATTTCTTTTGCGGCACGGTTTCGAATTCCAGGGATTGAAACAATTTCATTCGGACTTGCCTCCTCTGCGATAGCCTTGCCAAAACGTGTCTTCAATTGCTCAGCTTGTTGCGGCAGCACCATCAATCCGGCTTTGATGTCGTTCGTTACGATATTGCCACCGAACGGGATCACCGCAGTGTGACGAATGATATTATCATAGAAGATCGCGATGTCAGTTGTGCCCCCACCGATGTCGATAAGACAAACACCGGCTTCTTTTTCTTCTTCACTCAACACAGCCAGGCTTGACGCCAAAGGTTCGAGAATGAGGTCTTCGATCTCGAGACCGGCCCGCCTCACGCATTTGTTGATATTGTTGATCGCGTTAGTTTGCGCGGTGATGATATGGAAGTCGGCTTCCAATCTAACACCCGACATCCCAACGGGTTCTTTTATGCCATCCTCATAATCAACCATGTAATCTTGTGGCATAACGTGGATGATCTGGCTTCCCGGGGGAACGACCATGCGATACATATCTTGCGTGAGCCGCTCTACATCATCGATGGTGATCTCATCTTCCTTTGAAGACCGCGTGATACCACCATGTTGAATAAAACTTCGGATGTGCTGACCCGCGATGCCCACGTTCACCACTCCGATGTCGATACCGGATTGGTCGCTGGCTTCCTTGATCGCCTTCTCAATAGCATAGACAGTCTTGTCGATATTGAACACGATTCCCTTCACGACTCCTTCCGACTCCGCCTTGCCCATACCGAGCACTTCGAGTTTGCCAAACTCATTCTTGCGGCCAACAATGACACAGATTTTCGTTGTGCCAATGTCGAGTCCTACTACTATTTTTTCCTGTTCCATGGTTGATACTTATTTTATAGTGGTTGTGTTGTCTCTTATTTGGTTTATCAATTATCCAGTAATCCTTTATCTATTCATTGGCATTCGGCATCAGGGCGGTACTCATGCATTTCTCCAATGCCCAATTCCTAATGCCTAATGCCTAACACTTGATGCCTATTCTGCTACGATCTGTCCTTCGAATTCCAAATTCACTCTATTGTATTTATTCCAACCCACGCGGGGAATTATTTCTTTATAAAAGATCATCAGCTTCTTGAACTTCAACTCGAGATTTTCGGGTTTGCCGAATTCGATCCTTTCATCGCCCACCTGTGGGATCAACGTCACTCTTGCTTTTGGATCGATGTCCAGCTCAGTGATTTGCGCTTTGAGGAACTCATCATCGTTGATGGTGTTCAGCATTACCATCAGGTGTTTGCCATCCTCACTATCGTTCATATTGCCTTGCTTAAGGAGCTGGCGAACCAGGTTTCCGCTGAGCAGAATCACCCGCGATGTGTATCGATCCGATACCGGCATCAAAGTTCCATCTTCAGCGATGTAGGCGTCAGGTCCATCGTTACGCATGATCCGCGCTACAGGCCTTCTCAGCTTCACTTTTGCAGTCAAGTTTCCTTTTAGATCGCTGTACAATTCAGCGTCCTTCACATAAGCATCCGATTTTATTTTTTGTTCGATCAATCGCAAGTCGAGTTTATCGATACTCGCACCTTTCACGCGTTGTTCATCAAGATCCATCAAGTCTGCAATATCAGCTTCTTCGAGAAAGTGGTTTTCGTTCATATTCTCGATCTTGATCTGAATTTCGCGCACAGCAACATCACCCTTCATCCGCTCTGCGAAGGCAATCAATCCGAACACCACAACCAACACCGCCACAATTTTCAATTCGCGCTTGATGCTGATCTTAAACTTCATATTTCTGCGTAAGCATTTTTTGTATCGGTTGAACAAAAGTATCTATGTCTCCTGCACCAATCGTGGCGAGCACTTCAATATCCATGCTACCGAGTTTTTCCATCAGGTCCTGCTTGTTCGCCCTCAGCTTTACCGGGCTTGTCACGTTGCGAAAGATCATATCTGCATCCACACCGGGGATCGGTAGTTCACGTGCCGGATAAATATCCATCAGCACGAGTTGATCTGCCAGGCTGAGGCTTTTCGAGAAACCGTCAGCAAAATCGCGGGTTCGTGAATAGAGATGTGGCTGGAAGATGACCGTAAGCTTCTTACTTCCGTACATCGACTTCATAGATTTGAGAAACGCTTCAATCTCAGCCGGATGATGTGCGTAGTCATCGACATAAATCACCCGATTTCCTTTCACAATAAATTCAAATCTTCTCTTCACACCTGCAAAACTCTCCAGTGCTTTCTTGATCGTTGCCAGATTCACGCCACAATGGTGCGCGGCTACCGATGCAGCGATAGCATTTTCAATGTTATGAAAACCGGGGACACCGAGCTTAACGTGTTCGACCTTTCCAAATCCATGCAGGTCGAATTCAAAAAATCCGCTCTTCGCTTTTATGTTGCCGGCAAAAAATTGTCCCCGGCTCATGCTGTAAATATTCTTATTAACGTGGTTGATATCACCCGCGATCAGCTCCGCGATCGACTCATGAATGATCAACTCCCCGCCTTTGTTGATCTGCTTTACAAAATCCTTGAACGATTGAATAACACTATTGTGATCTCCATAGATGTCGAGGTGATCGGCATCTGCGGAAGTAACGATCGCAATGTGGGGAAACAGGCGCAAGAACGAACGATCAAATTCATCGGCTTCCGCTACTGCGATGGTGTCTTTCGTTACCTCACCGTTCATGATCAGGTTCGAATTGTAGTTAGCGGTTATCCCACCAAGGAAACCCACCATGCTTTTACCTGCCGTTTTGAGGATGTGTGCTACCATTGAAGACGTGGTAGTTTTTCCATGCGTTCCTGCAACAGCAACCGTTGTGTAGTCCTTAGAAATCAATCCAAGCACTTCCGAACGCTTCATGATCGTATAGCCTTGTTCTTTCAGATAAGCATGCTCGCGATGGTCTTTTGGTATTGCCGGAGTGAAAATTACGAGCGTACGATCTTTTTTACTCGTTACGTCAGATGGAATGTCTTTCACATCGTCTTCATAATGAACTTTCATTCCCTCGTTTTCGAGCTCCTTCGTCAACACCGTTGAAGTCTTATCGTAACCCGCAACGTTCAGTCCCTTTTTCATGAACCAGCGTGCGAGTGCAGACATACCAATGCCTCCGATGCCGAGAAAATAGATATTATCGTACTGTTCCAGCTTCACTGCTTTATTTGATCAATTTTTCAATTTCGTTTACGATATCTTCGGTCGCCTTGGGTCTGGCTAATTTCAAAATGTTTGCAGACAACCGTTGCGCCTTTGCTTCGTCAAACAATAGCCGAAGTGCTTCGTCTACAAGTCGGGTCTGAGCATCCTTGTCCTCCACTACAATTGCGGCATCTTTTTCAACAAGCGCCATGGCATTTTTTGTCTGATGATCTTCGGCAACGTTTGGTGAAGGAACAAGGATGACTGGCTTCCCCGCAATACAAAGTTCTGAGACCGCCAGTGCCCCGGACCTCGAGATCACAACATCTGATGCCGCGTACGCCAGGTCCATTTCCTTGACAAAATCCTGAACGCGGATTTTT
>CBHROW010000366.1:0-5426 GCA_966080355.1 uncultured Chryseosolibacter sp. | reverse complement strand
CAGATTGTACTGGTTGTCAAGGCCGGGGAGCTCAAATTCGCCAAACTGTCTAACGCAGAATTCCCATTTCTTCCGACCGGGGTGCGACAAGTCCGCCAAGTGGACATCTTTGTTGATAACTTGTGCACATCTTTGTATTAAGTCAATGTTAACCCACTAACACACTAATGTTATGTCGATTAGATTTGTTTTTATAAACCGTTGACATCAAATCCCATGAAAAAAATCAGCAAGAAAGAAATTCAGGAAAACGTAAACTCATCACTGGTCAATTTGGCTCATGACCTTAACATTGCGGAGCCTTCCAAAAAGACCAGCAAGCTCATCAGGAAAGTGAGCAAGAAAGTTTCTGCAGAATTGAAGCACGAGCTGAAGAAGCAACTAAAGAAAATGAAAAAAGTATCTGCGCGGGAAAACAAAGCCCCGAAAGTCCTTAGCGCATAGAGCTGAAGATGACGATTGCTGATGGCGGTGGGATGGCGTTGTCTCATTCCCACTGCCGGACAATTATGGATCATCGAACAGGATTTAACTTCTACCTGCCTTGGCGAAATGATATGCCAATAGCAAACAGCACTTGCCATTTTGGTAGCGCCATGCGTGCCTGATAACGCATCGTTTGATCTGCTGACACATTTGTACGTCCTCGCATAAAACTCAATTCTTCACCCCAAGTTTTGCATAATTTTCAAGCATCCTCAACTGGCGTGCGTTATATTTTCCCCAACACGCAATGAGAGCCCCCGTAAAAAACCATGCCATTAAAATTTCTCGCTTTAGATACTAGAATTTGCAATTATCTTAAACGATAATATATATTTCGTAATCGCGAACGCGTGTTACCTTCTTTCAAGGCGGAACTCAAGAAGAAACATCACATAGGTAAAATTGAAGAAGATCAATTGGATACTAAACTTCAATGATACTGTATGGAAATAAACGGCATGTTTTCTCCTCCCTTTTGAAAGCGCGGCCGCGCTGCATTTAACCCACTTCACCAACCATTGATCGACAGCATTCTCTATATCGATGACGATGATGACGACCGCGAGGTCTTCACCGAAACTATAGAACGACTCTTTCACGGCACGCGTGTACTTACGGTCAGTGATGGACTTCAAGGTCTTCAATTACTCGCTCAGCTCGATGCCTTGCCTTCGCTCGTTTTTCTCGATGTCAATATGCCTAAATTTTCTGGCCGTGAATTTATGACTGAGCTGAGAAAAGATGACAAGTTTGCAAACCTGCGCATCGTTGTCTACACAACCACCATTCGCCCAAGCGATGCGGATGAATTTATTCGCCTGGGTGCGTGGAAAGTGCTGACCAAGCCAGCGTCACTTACCGAACTCGAGTCTATGCTGCAAAAGCTGATCGCGTGAGCGGCTTGTTTAACACATTAAGGTCTGGCTAGACACTCAAAATGCAACGTGGCCTGGATCGACATTGAATGGATAATGCTAAACGCCTGATGTAAGTGCCGGGTTTGCCGATGAATTTCTCACCTCCATCACTACACGATGAAGATCTTCCCAGAGTTCACGCTCGAGAACAGCAACGCCTTTTCTCAAACGGTAAGTCAGATATGTAGAAATAATTGCAGCGTGAGCAACCATAAATAAAACGATCATCGATACTTCACGAAAAGTCACTCCCAACAGCATCAGCGAGGCAAATGCCACAAGATAAAATACGGCCATGAAAATGGAAAAAGGTATCATGGCTGGGTGCCAGGCCGACACCTCAACGCGAAGCTCGAATTTCTCACCGATCACCGACCACTTACCTTCAGCCTTCCCGAATGCCCGACCCGATTCCAGGAATCCACGTCTTTGCCTGATCTCGAAGCTATCTCGATTTACATGACCCACATAATACTTCCTGCTGCGCGAAAATTGCTCGAACAAAAATGATCGAGGTTGATCAACGTGGCTGCGAAGGGCCGCAACAAAATCATCCACAGGAATATCCGCCATCATGGTAAACCTGGTAATGAGTCGCAAGGATGTCAATATGCGTTTGGTGGCTGGTGTCATGAGTGACCTGGTATGAGAGTTTGCACATTGAAAATAACAAATTGAAAAAGACTACAAAAACGCTACCTGACACGGCTCAAAACAAATTCGAGCTCTTTATCTTTCCCCGTCAGTATATCATTACCACCATAGACGATTGGGTGTTCAGGTATGGTGCCACGGCCGGGCGCATGACCTGGGGCTACATTAGTTTGATAACGTGCCACAGGAAGATTGATTTTGATTCGCGTGTTTGGAAGTGTGAGTAAGAAGTTAAAATTGCTCGAGTTCCCGAAATAACTTCCACCGGTCTCTTCACCCACAAATTCCGCAATACCATTCGACTGGGCAAGGGATGTAAAATCGGATGTCGTTGAAAAGCTTCCGCGATTGATAAGCACGTATACTTTGCCCTGAAACGTTTTTGGTTGGGGCAGGTGGATGCGCGTGGCTTTGCTGTTGGTAAGCAAATAAGTGGTGTCATTCAATTTACGATGGCGGAGCAATAGCTTGAATGTTTTGTATTGAAGCCAGCTTGTGGTGGTGAGGTGCCTGAAATCGAAGCGTGTTGTCCTGAAGTCGATCTGGAGGTAGCCAATAAAAGGTTTGTTCGTGAGATAGCTATAAAGCAGTAAACCGTATCTTTCATTCCCACCGTCATTATCACGAAGGTCGATGATGAGCGTTTTAGATCTGGCGGAGTCGATTCGCTGAAATGAGGTATGAAGTGTTTTCGTAAAATCGAAATTTTTCGCGTCACTAAACTCTTTGATCCGCATAAGACTCGCAGACGTTCCCGCCAGGAAGCTCAAGTGAATGTTTGAAGTCCCGAAAGTGCCCGAGGGATATCGCTCCTTTGAGATCTTCTCAACGTGTGGTAAGGGTTGACCCTTGATCGTAACGGTACGAGTCACTCCGTCAGGCCCGTTGATAACAATCTCATACGTTTCGGGCTGGGCAATATAAAGCGTGTAGAATTGATTGAATACGTTGTCGAGGATCTTCATCCTTCCTGTCTCAATAAATCCATCCCCGGGCGAAAAATGATTGGAAAGCCTCAGTAGCGAATCGATCGTCAAGCCGTTGATGCTAAGGACCTCATCGCCCGTCTTGATTGCTGATGGATCTTCACTATTATTCTGCACACAAAATGCACGCCCTTCACTGAATTTGATCTTAAGTGGTAGCACTTTTCCGTTGTCCCAGATCACTCGTTGAGTTGCGTCAGTGGTTGCAATCCACGTGTGTCCGCATCCAACGGCTGAAACGACAGGGGCAATCGTCCGAAAAAATTCCAGCTCTGTCAATGGGTGGTCGAGCGCACGCCACGCCTGATCAAACGCTTTATCAATCTCCGTCTTGCTGCGATACCAATAGATCCCCGGGTGAGCTTGTTCCAGCGCATTGCGAAAAATTGTAAAATCTCTTTTGAGCTGATCCGGTAAATACGTTTTCACTGGCTGTGAAAAAGCATGGCTTCGAAAAATGAAAAAGGCAGCGAGGCAGAGGGTTGACAGGCGCATGAAAGTCAAACGCATTTTTAAATTCACTAGTGTGCAAGTGAGCAATTTTACTTCAGTTTGAAATTACTATATTGGAAAGCACGGACAGACACAGGTGGAAATTCTAAGAATAACAAAACCAGAACGATCATGGTACGAGATCATCCTGTGGTGGGAATTGAGGCGCATTCCATTCAACATCTTCATGTATTTTGCCGGGCTCACCAGTTTTTATATCGGATACGTGACTCTACCGCTTTTATATATCATAATCGCGTTGCTACTCAACATCGGCTACACCTGCTGCTGGATTTTTGAAGTTGTCGTTGTCAGGGAATACCTCGGGGCGGTCAGAACGAAGTATCCGAAGATCGTATTCATTTCCTACCTGGCCCTTTCAATCGCGTTGGTTTTTGGCTTTGCTTTTTTTCTGATCATTTAATTAGGATGAGATACCCCGGTGGTTGTAACAATTATTTTATTGATAACAGCGGGAAACACGTTTGCTCAACACATCCGTTCAACAAGAACAATAAAACTTAGCGGCTACACATCAACTTACAGCTATACCATTGAAAACGATTCGGCCATAATCTCTTTTTCACTGCCCGAAGTTCGAGCGCAACTCACGAGCGTAAAAGCGAAAAAGCAACTCAAAGAAAATGAAGCACAGATGTATCTGGATAATGCTTTAGACAGCATAAGAACCGATAAGGACTACACTTTCTATTGTCGCGACATCTTTTCAGCGGGTGTCATCGAGCAATCCATACTGCGAAAGTTAATCACAAATGGCAGGGCCAACGTGTTCGACAAGCTGACCATGCAATACGTGAAACGGATCAGCCGAACACATTACCGATCGACAATAGCAGGAGAACGTCACGAAGAATATCGGTATGCGTTTGTCAATGGAGTGGTCTTTTTGATCGATATTGTTTCCATATAGACAGAACACAGCCGGCAATTATTTCATTTAGCAAAACCGAGACACTCAATTATGGTCCGATGAAATAAATGGCAACTTCAGTCAAGAGATCGCATAGTCGGGGCGAATATGTTCAATAAAAATTCTGTTGTAACCACGGATGCAAATTCGCCATTCAAACTGGCGAGCGCAGTTTCGTGGATGAGTTCGGCAGGATAGTGTTGCCCATTTGATCCTTTTTTGTTGAATGTGGCTGTGGCGTCACCCACCAGGTAGGTATCATAACCATAATTTCCGGCCATGCGCGTTGTGGTGGAAACGCAATGGTCTGTAGTTAAGCCTGCTATGACGAGCTTGAGAATTCCTGACTGATCGAGTTGCGTCTTCAAGACTGTTCCAATAAATGCGCTGTTCACATTTTTTTTTACGATCGTCTCTCCTTCGCGAGGCATCACCAGGTCTTTGAAATCATTGCCGGGATGTCCTTCGCGCAATGGCGATACCGGATTGGTGGAACAATGCTTGACATGGAAGATCGGCAAGTTGCAAATTCTCCACAGCTCGAGCAGTGAAAAAGCATTTTCTTCAGCATCCGGGTTGTTGCGTTGGCCGCCCCAATAGCTTATGTCATCAAAACCTTTTTGAATGTCAATGAGAAGCAGCGCTGGTTTGTCGGTAATCGAGAGCTTCATAGTGTTAAGAAATGAAATGCACGTTAGCAGGAACGGTACATTTAAAAATTCATCTACATTAACTTTAGAGACATTTTCTGTTCGTTTATTCGCGGCTATTTCGGCTTTTTCATTCCTTTGTGTTATGCAAACGCCAGCTGCTCCCGATCTTCAATTGCTGAAAACACACCTTGGCAAGTATATCTCGCTGACTCCGGATGAATTTGCCGCGTTCACTTCGTCACTCAGATCGATTTCGCTGAAGAAAGATGAATTCCTGATCCGCAGCGGAGACATTTGCAAACATGAA
>CBHROW010000365.1:0-5468 GCA_966080355.1 uncultured Chryseosolibacter sp. | reverse complement strand
ACACTCTTTCCCTACTCGCATCTTTCACGTTAAGTGTTCAAGCCATTGCCGCTGCCAGCAAGAACCCGGTGAATAGCTTGAAACAAGATTAACTTTTTCCTCGTGCCTCGGTAGACACATTCTGCCTCTGCATTTCCATTGGTACAATGGCATATCGGCACATTTGCACATACATTTTACATCCTCATCTTACCCGTCCTCATCAACGTAGGACTTACCCGCATGTAGATCTCGAATGACGCAGGGTTGTTTCCATAAATTGAATTCAACCGATTGTCAAAAGAATAAAATGTTCCTTGCATACCGACAGCGAAATTGGTGTTCCACTCGCGCAAGATCGTATAGTTGACCCCCAGCGTTAGTGCGTTGATGTCAAAAGAATCATGGTCATCAAATTGATCGAGTTGTAATTCATCAGCTGATTTTTGAATGTTTTCGAACCGACCATAAAATGCAAGCCGGTCGAGTTGCAGGTTTGATTCGACTGTAAATGAATTTTCCTGGTGGTCTTCGCCACTGTCGTTGTATCCCCAAACGAAGGTTGAGTTAAGAAAATGATTTTCACCCCGAAGAGGCAGGGCATGAGTGACGGAAGCCGTTGTTCGATTGATGTTTTCATCCGGCCGAAGTTCTTCCGGACTGTTGATAAACGCCCGCGATACCTGCATCGATAAAGTGCGAATTGGATTTACAGTGAGCCGGTATGCGTAAGAGTCGAAAGTCGGTTTGTCGAAGTTATATCGATGTTCATCGGGTTCCCGCCCGGTGAATAGTGACCCATCAAGTTTGAAGATCTTATAGCGGAAGCCGAGCGTGGTCACACCGAATGTGATATGTGATGCGTCAGACCAGTGATGACCGAGCGTTGCGTCAGGGTTGTTCAATGTTGAAGGCCGATGCATGAACGCGACAGGACCGAGGGCGGGCTCGCCAGGATATCCGACATACACAAAAGCATCGAAGTCCTTCGTGAAGGATTGCGTGTATGCAACGGAGAGCTCCGAAAAAAGATCGTGTGGGTGTTGTCGGTCGACAAGCGGGCTCCCTTTGTATGCTTCACCGGTTTGAAACAAGAGCGGATATCCGTTGCCACCGAAGAGCGGATCGAGGGAAAGCATCGCATTGAAGTGAAAGAGACCTCTTGTGCCGATGCGTCTTTGCCCCATAGCCATGAACCAGTTTGGTACATCAACTTTGGAGTCGCCCCGGAATCCTTTGTTACCGATGTCCTGGCTGTTGTAACGGATGAAGATATTTCCATGCACCATGTACATCCATTTTTTCGAATGAAGCATATAGCCGTACATTGGTGACGCGTCAGTAAGCCAGCCTGTTCCTGAACCGTTTCTGTTCATCGGCAAGTTCAATGAGAATGAATGCGACATGGGTGGTGCAATGGAATCGATGTTATCCATTGAAGAATGATCCATTGCCATGTGGTCCATCGCATCATGATCCCGATGGTTCATGTGGTTCTCGGTTTTCGTTTTCGTTGTATCGGATTTCATTTGGTGATGTTCATGTTGAGCGAACGCAACGGTAATTGACACGAATGAAGCGGCTATGAATAATACTGCGCTTGTTCTCATAAAGAATAATTTTTAAAAATTGTTATGCCGTTCGCGGCTGACGATGAAATGTTTTTAAGACCTGATTCTGAGCAACTGTGCGTTCACCGCAACAACCACGGTACTGACGCTCATCAATACGGCTCCGATTGCTGGACTCAACATGATGCCAAAGCTGTATAAAACTCCGGCTGCAAGGGGCAGCGCAACAAAATTGTAGCCGGTTGCCCATGCCAGGTTCTGGATCATTTTTCTGTAAGTGGCTTTTCCGAAGACTACCAGGTTGGCAACATCTCGCGGATTGCTGTTAACGAGAACAATATCTGCAGTTTCTGCTGCGATGTCAGAACCAGATCCAACGGCTATGCCAACATCGGCCTGAGCCAGAGCCGGTGCATCGTTCACACCGTCTCCGGTCATTGCAACAAATTCGGATCTTGATTGCAGGTCTTTTATCTTTTCCAGTTTCTGATGAGGCAACACCTCTGCAATAAATCCATCCATGCGCAATGCCTCGCTCACCGTGCGGGCAACTTCTTTATTGTCGCCAGTGAGAAGCAAGGTCTTGATATGTTGATCGCGCAAGACAGCGATCGCTTCAGATGACTCCGGGCGAATCTCATCTGCAAGCGCCACAAACCCTGCCACCGAATTATCAACTACGATGAAGACGACAGTTTCTGCTCCCGATGCAGCTGCGTCTGCCCGAAGGTTGTTTTCTTTGAGATACCCTGGACTCACCACGAGAACATCACGGCCCTCGATCTTCGCCTGAATTCCCTTCCCGGTGATTGCTTTGAAATCGCTCATGTTTTGAAGCGCAATGTCAAGCTCTTTCGCCTTTCTGGTGATGCCGGTAGCGATCGGATGCTCGGAGTTTCGTTCCAACGTTGCAGCCAACGACAAGATATCCTCTTTGGAAAAATTTGAATTCACCGACTCAAATCGCACCACGTTGAATTCGCCTTTGGTCAGCGTTCCGGTTTTATCGAATACCAGCGTTGTGATTTTCCGCGAGTTCTCGAATGCAGTTCTGTCTTTGATCAACAGGCCACCCTGTGCAGAGATTGCAGTTGATCGCGCTACCACAAGCGGAACGGCAAGGCCCAATGCGTGAGGGCAGCAGATCACGATGACCGTTACCATGCGCTCGATGGCAAACGAAAGATCTTTTCCCAAACCAAGCCAGACAACGAAAGTTGCAACACCAGAGACCAGCGCAATGATCGTTAGCCATTTTGCGGCTTGATCTGCCAGAAGTTGAGTATGAGATTTTGAGTTTTGCGCATCCTGTACAAGCTTGATCACCTGGGCGAGATACGAATCTTTACTTCCATGTGTTACCCTGACCTTCAATGATCCTTCGCCATTGATAGAACCCGCAATGACTTTGTCGTTCTTACTTTTTTCAACGGGCTTCGACTCGCCTGTTAACATCGATTCGTTTAAAAAACTTTGACCTTCGATGATCTCGCCATCGGCAGCGATCTTCTCGCCAGGTTTGATCAGGATGAGATCTCCGGCTTTTAATGTTTCCGTTTTTACCTCCATTACGTGATCGCCATGGAGCAAGTGCGCGTCTGAGGGCATCAGTTGAACGAGCAGTTCAAGTTCTTTTGAAGCGCTCATGATCGATCTCATTTCGATCCAGTGTCCCAGCAACATGATCAGGATCAGTGTGGCCAGTTCCCAAAAAAAATCCATCCCCTCAAGCCCGATGACAATGGCAACACTGTACAGATACGCAACACTGATCGCCACAGCTATCAGCGTCATCATGCCGAGTGATTTTGATCTTACCTCGTTGAGCAGGCCGGTGAGAAACGGCCACCCTCCGTATAGAAATACAGCGGTGGAGAGAATCAGTAGAATGTAGCCCGAGCCTGTAAACATCCAGTCAACGCCAAGCCAATGCTGGATCATTGGCGAAAGTGCGAGAATGGGTAAGGTAAGTGCAAGTACAAAGTAGAATCTTCTCTTGAAATCTTCGATCATTCCCGCATGATGCGAATGGCCGCCTGAAGCTTTGTGATCATGACCGGACATGTTTCTATCATGAGACGAGTGAGCATGCACAGCGCTGTCATGTTCGGCTTTCGGTTCGTGCCGCGCTGCGTGTTTTAACGGGATGAGGTTCATTCCGCATTTGGGACATTGACCAGGAGCATCTTTAATTACTTCCGGGTGCATCGGACAGGTGTATTTCATCTTGGTAATTCGGAAACGATATTGATGATTAAACGCAACTCATCTGTGTTTTGAGTTGTATTTAACCGGCAAATAGTTGCATAATTTAAACCAAGATACAAAGCCTACGCCAACGCATTCACAATCTGCGGTTGTATTGTCTCCTTAGGGGCCAGGGTCATCGTAAAGTTACACGTGTGTTAGCCGTGTGTTGAAGAAAATGTTTTCTGCGAGCGGGAATCGATTGCGTGCCGTGCATCGCGCAGCATAGTGTTTAAGCACCAGACGCAGTACAGGTTTGCGAACAGATATGAAAGGATTTTTTTGAAGAATCCCGTTGGCCTTTTATAGGTGATTGATAGCTCCGCCAAAGTTCCCTTGTTTGTTTCGGAAACCGTTAGCATCATCCGATACCAGGAGTAAATGATCAACTTTGCATTGCCGATAGTCTCCCACACTTTTTTGCGACCTTCGTCCCATCGCGTAACAAGGACGGTAAAGTCCATCGGGATGCCCATCATTTTTCCCTGCCACCGGTATCTCGAATTCAAACCTGCATGCTGAGGCGACAAATAGTTCAATGATAATTTGCTGCCCATCATCATCATCGATGGGTTGGTCATGTGTGTTCCTGTTACGCCCAGGTTGTCGAGCATTTCAAAAACTTCGCTGGCGGGAGCGTTGTATGTGCGTTGTCGCGAGATCGTTCTCATGGTTTTGAGAGTTGCGTCTGGTTGAGTGTTTTTTCTAGTGATGCGCTTCGTGGTCGATCTCTTTTGCGTCTTCATTCTCGGTACTGAAGAAGCAATGCAACGCGCATCCATGTGATTTATCTTTGTACCCGGCTTCGATTGTAGCCACTTCTTTTCCGGCAACCTTCACAACTCCGTCCGGATCGGTAGTAACGGTATTTCCTTTCATAGACTTAAAGCTTCCATCTTTTTGAATTTTGCCGATGCTTTTTCCATTCGCAGTTGTCACATCTCCGTGATCTGCTATTTTCCCGATCACCTTACCGGTTGCATCGCACACTTTTCCGTTTTTGATAGAACCGAGCGCGTTCCCGTTCTCATCTACAACAGTTCCGTCCGCCTTGAGTGTCGGATGCATGCCGCGGTGTTTTGGTGGCATTTCTTGTCCATAAGCAATTACAACTACGAATAGCATCAGCATTGCAGTAAAAAGTGTTTTGTTTTTCATGACTTTGGTGTTTTTAAATGAATGACCAAATTGAATATCTTGATGAACAAAACAGATGACATGGCGCAGACAAAAAAGTGATTTTGATCAGGAATTTCGGAGCCAAGTTGCCGATCGCGAGAGATCCGGTTGTCAAGGCAGTAACTCTGACACGCTGAATAAAATCAAACCAATGTCCTCTGTTTAAACCTGTATTTTTCTCTGCGCTCTTCGCGTACTTAGCGGTTCCGCATTTCTTTGAGTCGCACGCACCCATTCCAAGCGTCCGCGCGACTACGCATTATACTATCAGGCCTCCGCGAGCTCAGCGTGCATTTCCCTTCTTGCTTGTGAATTAAAAAGCATAACGCGGGAAAGTTCCGATGCGCTCAATAAATCAAGCCAATACCTCTGCGTTAAACCTGCATTTTCCTTGCGCTCTCATTTTGTCCAGTCGCCTTTGCGATTTCACATTTTCCTGAGTCGCACGCACCCATTCCAAGCGTCCGCGCGACTACGCATTATACTATCAGG
>CBHROW010000364.1:0-5495 GCA_966080355.1 uncultured Chryseosolibacter sp. | reverse complement strand
CGACTTGAACGTGGCCAGCGTGGTGATCCTCACAAAACTATTTTTGAAAGATATGGTGAGCCGGAGAAGCGGGCGCATTATGAATTTGTCATCGATTGCCAGCAAAGCACCTGGCCCGTGGAACGCGGTGTATCACGCTACTAAGGCATTTGTACAATCTTTCACGGAGGGCATTCGAAGCGAAACCAAAGACACAGGCGTCACGATCACAGCCCTTTTACCTGGCGCAACGGATACCGATTTCTTTAACAAGGCTCACATGGAAAATGCAAAACTTGTGCGGGAGGGGAAACTCTTTGATCCGAAAGAAGTAGCGAAAGACGGTTATCGCGCCATGATGCAAGGGGACGATATGATCGTTTCCGGATTTAAAAACAAAATGCAAGTAGCGATGGCCAACGCAATGCCGGATTCAATGGCAGCTGACAGAATGGGTAAGCAACAAGAGCCGGTTAAATAGTAAGGAGTTTTTATAAAATTTAAAACGACATGGCAGACAATCAAAGTTTCCACCATACGAGGCGCACAGAGTTCGCGCACGGTGAAAGGCGTAATATGGACACGCATCATCTTGATGAGTACGCACCTCAGGCATTTCACGGATATATGAATTCATCGAACACGGGTCGTGATTTTGAGCAAGATGCCGGCTATCGCGATAATTATAATAGAATCATCAGCGACAGGAGATCAGAATTGCCCCCACAAGGAATGCATCAGGGGAAAGGACCGCGGTCATATCAACGCAGTGATGAGCGGATCAACGAAGACATTCATCAGCGTATGACAGATGATCCGCGCCTCGATGCTTCGGATATCGCTGTAAAAGTGAAGGAAGGTCAGGTAGAACTTGAGGGTGTGGTATCGAACAAAATTGAAAAATACCTGGCCGAAGAGATCGGTGAACGCGTGTCGGGAGTTCGATATGTGCAAAATAATCTAAAAGTGCGCAGATGAGGCTTCGAATAGCTCAATCATGGGCAGCACAGCATCGTTTGACACCGCTTTAAAGTTCGATATCAACAGGTTGATCGATGATCAAGGGCATTGTGGGTTTCAGGAGCCGGTTCTGGAATTCGAATGCCCCATCGATCACAAAAGCAAATAGCCCCGCAGTTGACCGGTGATTGAAATTTTCGATTACCCTCCGATCATTGGATTTCCCACAGAACAAACAGCCTTTTCCATGGTGATATTTTGATTGCCTTCCTTCTCGGCACTCACGTCAAATTGAAAAAATTGCGACCGCTTTTCGGTTGCGTCTGTCCCCGCAAGATCGAAAAGAAGGCTGATCCGTTCTGTTGTAAATGCATTTGTTATGCGAATGATCGAAGTGTCAGGATATACCCACAGATTCGACAACAGGTCAACATAATGCTTTCTCTTGTGGGATATACATCCATAAATTTCAAAAAGACTTCTGTAACTTATTGGTGGGCTGAAAGTATTCCCTAATGTGGTGCGTCCATGCAACCATTCGAATGTTTAACCAGTCCTTCGTGTATGATCAAAAGTTATTTCAAAATCGGCTGGAGAAATCTCCTCAAGAACAAAGGCTATTCCCTTATCAACATTGGCGGCCTCGCGGTGGGAATGGCCGTGGCTATGCTAATATCGCTGTGGGTCAAAGATGAGCTTGACTATGACAGGTACCACGAGAATTATTATCGGATCGCGCAGGTTATGCAACATCAAACCTACAACGATGTGATTGGCACACAGGAAGCAAACCCTGTTCATCTTGCGGAAGCCATTCGTGACGGTTACGGAAGTGATTTCACCTATGTTCTCCAGGCTTCCTGGAATTTCGACCATACGCTTACGGTGGACGACAAAATGTTCTTGCAGACGGGATCGTATTTCGAACCCGAGGTTGCCGAGATGCTCTCGCTCAGGATGATCTACGGCTCGCGCAATGGACTTAAAGACATGAATAGCATTCTGCTTTCCCAGTCGGTTGCTAAGGCATATTTTGAAAACGAGAATCCCATAGGAAAAGCTATGCGTGTCGATAACCGGGTGGATGTGAAGGTCGCAGGTGTGTATGAGGATCTTCCATATAACAGTTCGTTTCGTGAAATGAAATTCATTTTGCCGTGGTCATTGTATCTGAGCCAAAACACATGGATCAAAGACATGGACGATCCGTGGGGCAGTAACTTTACACGCACGTTCGCGATGATTGCAGAACATACTAACATGGATGACGTCTCAGCAAAGATCCGCGATGTGAAGCTCAACAAGGTCGCAGCAGACGATCGGAGATACAAGCCGGTAGTGTTTCTACATCCCATGTGGAAGTGGCAATTGTATTCGGACTTCAAAAATGGCGTCAATACGGGAGGGCGGATTGCATTGGTTTGGTTGTTTGGCGTTATAGGCGCATTCGTGCTCGGACTCGCGTGTATTAACTTTATGAACCTGAGTACGGCCCGTTCGGAAAAACGTGCGAAGGAAGTTGGCATTCGAAAGGCGATAGGCTCGGTTCGCAAGCAATTGATCGCACAGTTCTTCACGGAATCGGTGCTCATTGCGGTGCTGTCATTTTTAGTAAGCTTGCTGTTGGTGTGGCTGATCCTGCCGCAATTCAATTCAGTTGCCGATAAGCGCATAGCCTTACCGTTGCTAATGCCGATGTTCTGGACAATAGCGGCCGGTTTTACCGTTATCACCGGGTTGCTGGCCGGATTTTATCCCGCGTTGTTTCTTTCCTCCTTCGATCCGGTCAAAACGTTGAAAGGAACTTTTCGGCTGGGAAGTTCTGCGTCATTGCCGAGAAAAATACTTGTCGTTCTGCAGTTTACGATCTCCACAACGTTGATCATCGGCACGCTTGTCGTGTATAAGCAGATCAGTTTTGCCCAGGACCGCCCTATCGGTTATCAGACTGATGGGCTTGTGAAAATTCCTGCATCCGAAGCCGTTCGCAAGCACTTTGATGCAGTTCGAACCGAGCTGGTAAACGCAGGAGCAATCATAGAGATGGCAGAGTCTGGCAGTCCCACTACGCAAGTTTGGAATACGAACGGTGGATTTGACTGGGAAGGGAAAGATCCGGATCAGCCTGTGGATTTTCCGAACAACGCAGTCACTTATGATTATGGGAAAACGATCGGCTGGACGATCGTAGAAGGTCGCGATTTCTCACGTGATTTCAAATCAGATACCGCAGCCTTCATTCTGAACGAGTCAGCGGTGAAATTCATTGGCCTGAAAGACCCGATCGGAAAAGTGATCCGTTGGAACGATCAGCCTTTTACGGTGATAGGCGTATGCAAGGACATACTTGTGCAATCGCCTTATGCTCCCGTTCGGCCTTCGATGTTTCACATGACGCTTGCTCCGGAGGGCGTCTTTTTGCTAAAGTTAAATCCACGGACTACTGCCCAGGCGGCCATGAAAAAGATTGAATCGGTATTCAAACGAGTGAACCCCAACTCACCATTTTCATCAACATTCGTTGACGATGATTATGCGCAAAAATTTGGAAATGAAAAACGCGTGGGTTCGCTGGCAACTTTCTTCGCAGTACTGGCGGTATTTATTTCGTGCCTTGGATTATTCGGGCTTGCTTCATTTGTTGCTGAGCAGCGAACAAAGGAAATCGGTATTCGAAAAGTGATGGGAGCATCCGTTGCCAACCTTTGGCGAATGTTGTCTCAGGATTTTGTGGTGCTCGTGCTGATATCCAGTGTCATTGCCACGCCACTTGCCTATTTCCTCATCAGCGACTGGCTCAATGATTATGAATATCGTACAAACGTGCCATGGTGGATCTTTGGAATTGCCATCTTTGGCGCGATTGCCATTACACTTGCTACCGTGAGCTACCAGGCCATCCGGGCATCAACAATGAATCCGGTGAAGAGCTTGCGCAACGAGTAGGGTAGCCGTTGTTAACCCAGCGTTCAATGGTGCCAATTGTGGACTGCTCTCTACGAAGGGCTCAATCGAAATTGCTCCGGAAGCAACCATCTCGGGTTCGCGATAGCTTTTTACATTTTTTCAGTGGCAAACAATCGTGCCCGCTCGGCAATTTTGCCGGATGAAATATGGAAAAAATTAGCTGACATTTTCCGGCCTCTGGCATAGTAATAGGACATCATCCCTTGAAGTAAAGGACGTAGCAGCGAACAACTTTCTACGACATCACCTGACCTATGCGAAACTAACCAGGCGTAACAACCTGGTTACTTTTTTTTATTTATGAAGCGGTAGCTTGGAATTATTCCAGTTTTACCGATCGAAGCCGGAGGCTGTTTGCCACTACGCACAACGAACTCAAGGCCATAGCGGCACCGGCAATCATCGGATTCAGCAGAAAACCATTAACCGGATACAAAATTCCCGCAGCTAGCGGAATGCCTATGACATTATAGATAAATGCCCAAAACAGATTCTGACGAATTCCAATCACAGTCTTCTGCGAGAGACTTAACGCCTTAGGTATCGCCTGCAGATCTGACGTGATGAGTGTGATCATGGCCACATCCATCGCAATATCCGAGCCTCTTCCCATGGCAATGCTCACATTGGCTCCCGCTAAAGCTTCTGAATCGTTGATGCCATCGCCAACCATCGCGACAATCTTACCTTGCTGCTGAAGGGATTTAACGAAAGCAGCCTTGTCTGACGGAAGCATCGCTGATCGGAAATTGCTCAAACCGACTTCTTGTGCAACTCTACTGGCCGTTTGCTCCTGATCTCCTGTGAGCATATAGACTTCTATGCCGCTTCTCCTGAGGGAATTGATTGCAGCCTTAGAGCTTGGTTTTATGCTGTCCGAAATAGCAACAGCACCAAGTGCATTTCTATCATCCGCGAAATAGACCACGGTCTTTCCTTTTACCTGCCAGCCTTTGGCCTTCGAGGTGATCGACTCGGGGATCATGACATCATACATTGCGAGAAGTTTCCGGTTTCCAGCAAGGTAAATAGCACCATTGATCTTTCCCTTCACCCCATGGCCGACAATGTTTTCGAAAGATTCGATCGACACTGGTTTGTGCGGCACGGGCTGTTGCATATTGTTGACCGCTTTCGCAAGAGGATGGTCGGAGCGCGACTCGAGTGCAAGAAAAAGATCTATCGAATCGGTATCTTCCCAATACCGGTCTGTGACGTCAGGTTTTCCTTCGGTGATCGTTCCGGTTTTGTCAAGAACAACGGCATTGACCTGATGCGCGGTTTCAAGACTTTGTGCATCCTTGATGAGTATTTGATTTTCTGCACCTTTGCCAATGCCGACCATGATCGCGGTAGGAGTTGCCAGCCCCAAGGTGCACGGGCATGCTATCACCAGTACATTGATCGCGTTAAGCAACGCAAAGCTGAACGCGTTTGAATCGGCAAATATCATCCACGCGATGAACGTGGCGATCGACATTCCGATCACAACCGGCACAAAGATTCCCGCGAGCTTGTCTACGAGTTTTTGAACCGGTGCCTTTGACCCTTGCGCTTGTTGAACCGCTTTGATGATCTGCGCAAGGAAA
>CBHROW010000363.1:0-5615 GCA_966080355.1 uncultured Chryseosolibacter sp. | reverse complement strand
AAGGTCTGGATCTGGCATTTAAAAAAGCTGCTGCGATTGCCTATGAAGCAAATAGTGAAGGTGCATTCATATACGATGCCCTCGATGGACAGAAGACTGAAAAGTTTGATGTAAGCTCTTTTAATCCTACTGATAATAAATACACATACATAGATGTTCGAAGCGCTCGCGAAGTAGAACATCAACCAATCTTAGAAGGCAGTATTAATATTCCTCTCCAGGAACTTGCTGAACGAGTCAATGAAATACCAAAGGACAAGCCAGTGCTCATCTATTGTGGTTCAGGGTACCGATCCGCGACAGGGGCAAGCATACTTCAGACGCAAGTGCCTTCTCTTCAGGTATACGATCTCAGCACCGGGGTAAGCGGATTCATTAAGAAGTAAACGTTAACGGATAAAATCAATATGAAAGAGACGATTACAGTCAGGGAACTGCAGGATCAATTGGATAAGAAACAAAATGTTTTCATACTTGACGTTCGACCCACTGAACAGAGAAATGAGTGGAAGATAGCCGACAGTGCGCATGTAGATGCTTATAAAAAACTCAATGCAGGTGACGACACCGCGCTTGACATGGTTGAAGTCCCACAGGATTCAACAGTTGTGACAGTTTGTGCCGCAGGGCGGACAAGCCTACTTGCCTCAAACTTACTTCAGCGAAAGGGAGTGAAAGCTTATTCTCTCGAAGGTGGAATGAAAGCCTGGAATTATGCTTGGAATACAGCAGAGATTGAATTTCCCAATGCAAAGGTAATTCAAGTTAGACGTGCAGCGAAGGGCGTGTTATCGTATGTCATTGGTTCAGAGAACGAAGCTGTGGTAATCGATGCTGCGTTGGACCCTGACGTATATCAGACTATCGCACAACAAAACGGGTGGCAAATTAAGTATGTGATGGACACGCACATCCATGCTGACTATGTTTCAAGATCGCGAGATCTGGCGAAATCATCAGGTGCACTGCATTTGTTAATTGAAGACGCTAAAGTGACTTTCGACTTCGAGGCTGTTAAAGATGGAGCCAAAGTAAGTTTTGGCAACGCAGGGATTGAGTTCATTCACACACCCGGCCATACTTGGGAGAGCACCACATTCCGACTTGGCAACAATGCGATTTTTTCCGGTGACACATTATTCACCGATGGCATTGGCAGACCAGATTTGAAAGCTGATAAGGTGGAAGGCGCAGAGAAAGCCAAAGCACTTTATAGATCATTGAAGAAACTCGTGTCGTTGAATTCCGAAATGCTGGTTTTGCCAGTTCATACTTCAAACACTGTGAGATTTGATAACAAGCTCATTGCAGACTCGATTTTAAATATTGCATCTAAGATGGACGTAATTGATTTGAGCGAGTCGGAGTTCATCGAGTACACAGCGACTCGGATACCTCCAACACCACCAAACTACGAGCTAATTGCTTCGATCAATAAAAACGGTTCGTACGATAGCCACATATTAGCAGACCTGGAGGCCGGAGGAAATCATTGTGCAATAGCTTGATACTGGAGATCGAATGGAGAAGAAATATTACAAAGAGGAATCTGTTTTCCTGCCTGAGAATTTGTTGCGTGAAGCCAAGACTTCGAAAAAGGAGCAGGGAATGAATCCTCACTTTACTTGAATTGATTTACGCCACTGCTAATCTGTCAAAATAAACCAAAAGAAGATGAAAGCCATGAACCAAATTCTTTCTCCAGCTTGTCGAAGACGATTGGAAATTCAGGGGTATCTGAATTTTTCGGACAAGGATCTATTGACGCATCGGTTAGGAATTCGGTTTGCGTATTGGGTCTGTATTACTCTGGCGTCTATCGGAATTGTCACTGAAAACGTTGGCTTCATTCTGACTGTTGCAGTACTAGCATTTGTTGCATCGTTTCCTCCTTACCACCCGGTAGACTATATCTACAATCACGGGATAAGGCATTTATTGAAAAGACCAAAGCTACCACCGCGTACAAAACAAGGCAGGTTTGCTTGTGGTGTTGCCACACTATGGCTACTCGCAACAGCTTATTTATTCGCAAATGGTAAACCCATACTTGGCTTTACGTTAGGTTTTTCATTGGTATGCGTGGGCCTACTCGTGAGTGCCACTGATATCTGTATTCCTTCCATGATATACAACCATCTTTTTAAAAAGGGAAAACAAAAGACCTCCTGGCGATAATAATAATCAATGGAAACAATTCAACTTGGATTAAAAGAAAACTGGAAGCAGTTCGCGTTGCTTGTAGTCGTAAATGCATTCGTAGGAGGAATGATTGGACTAGAGCGAACGATCATACCACAAATAGCTGAAGCAGATTTTGCATTAGCTGCAAAGACGGCAATCCTTTCATTCATAGTTGTGTTTGGCGTCACAAAAGCATTCACGAACTATTATGCTGGTATACTCGCTAACAAGTTTGGTAGGCGAAAGTTGTTACTCCTGGGATGGGTGTTCGCTCTTCCCGTACCTTTAATTTTGATGCAAGCAGATAATTGGACGTGGATCATGTTTGCCAATGTGTTGCTTGGCATTAATCAAGGGCTTTCGTGGTCGAGTACTGTAGTCATGAAGATCGACCTGGTAGGAGAGAAGGATCGAGGATTTGCAATGGGGTTGAACGAGTTTGCTGGGTACATCGCATTGGCTGCAGTCGCGTTTGCTACAGGATGGATTGCGCACGAGTACGGTTTACGTCCATATCCTTTTTATCTAGGAATTGCGCTTGCAATTTCGGGGTTATTGTTAAGCTTCTTAGTGCGAGACACACAGAAGCACGTGCTCCTGGAATCTACTTCTAGTTCTGTGGCAAAACTTAAAAATGTTTTTTGGGAAACAACCTGGGGCCATAAGAATCTCGGATCGATAACGCAGGCGGGATTGGTCAACAATCTGAATGACGGAATGGTGTGGGGATTGTTTCCGCTATTGCTAGCATCCAAAGGCTTTAATCTATCTGACACTGGAATTATTGTGGCAACATATCCAGCGGTTTGGGGCATCGGTCAACTTTTCACTGGATCGTTAGCAGACAAATACTGCAAGCGGAATCTACTGTTCATCGGAATGGCGTTGCAAGGCGTTGCACTTCTCGCCATGATCTGGGTTAGTTCGTTTGAAGCGTTCATTGTTCTATCATCAACACTTGGCATCGGAACGGCTATAGTTTATCCAACATTCCTCGCAGCTGTTTCTGATTATACACATCCAGAGCAAAGACCTCAGAGCATCGGAGTATTTCGACTATGGCGGGACTTAGGTTATGCTTTTGGTGCCGTACTGACTGGATTGATTGCCGATCAGTATGGACTAACGGCACCGGTATTGGTCATTGGCCTACTAACGTTATTGTCTGCGGCTATACTTCAATATCGCATGCGATGTGCGTCTCAACAGAATGTGATGCAGGATTACCAATTTTATACGAAAAATCTCGGCTTCCCTAAAGGAGTCTAGGTTAAAATTCGATAGTTTGAGTTACCATTCCCGACTCCATTATTTCATAACCCGTCCTTGTCCCATATAAAAACCTACCGTGCTGAAAGAAAATCAAATTCAGATCAGCATGGATGGCAAAGGGAGAGCCACTGACAAAATCTTCATCGAACGCCTTGTGGAGCAGCCTGAAATACCAATACTTGTTTATCTAAATCCGTATTAGATGGGAAAGCGATCTCCATTATTCTTTGATGTTCTCGCACGAGTTTCGAACAACGGTGTAATTTCATTGGGGTTAATCGATACAGGTGCGGTGATTGTTTCTGGTTAAAATCAAGTTGGTAGTTATTTTGTTGATCGCGTCTCAAATCCTAAAGACTATTCACTCTTCAAAGTAGTGGCCGGGTTGATTCTTGCCATTGTCAGCGTGAGGTACCCTAACGTAATCCACGACAGTGAAATCAAAAACATTCCAGCGCCAATGAAAATGAGAGGATTCAACGTAACGCGATAAGCAAAATTCTGAAGCCAGTTTTGCATGATCCAGATCACTACCGGGGTAGCGATGATTACGGCAACCAAAATCAGAATAGTAAAATCCTTAAGCAACAAAACCACGAGATTACCAAACTCGGCACCGAGAACTTTTCTTACACTGATTTCTTTAGTCTTGTTGCGGAATGTGAGCGCTGCGATTCCCAGCAGTCCAAAGCAGGCAATCAAAATGGCTACTCCGGAGAATGCAATGATAACGCGATTGATATTTTGCTCATTGCGATATTGTTGGTTAAGATTATCAGCCAGGAAAAAGAACTCGAATGTAAACCGGCTGTCGAATTTTTTCCAGGTTCCTTCTATTTCCTTAATCGTTTTGTTGAAATCATTGGTGTTGAGTTTTAGAACGATGTAATTGAAACCATTATTTCCCAATTTGATCAACAATGGTTTTACTGTGTGATGCAGGGATTGAAAATTAAAATCTTTCACAACACCGATCACAGTCGCCTTCAGAACATCGCCATCTCGCTCCCAGGTAATTTGCTTTCCAACCGGATGATCGAGCTGAAGATTGCGCGCAGTAGTTTCGTTAATCAGAAATGCATTGTCTGCATCCGCAGGATTCTCCCTTAGGAAATCACGACCTTCTGCCAGCGAAATGTCTAATATTTTAAGAAAATCGTGATCGACAATGAGCTCAGAAGCATCAATGTCATTTTCAGGATGAGTCGATTCGAAAATTTCATTTTGATTGAATGATCGCCCTGGAATGTTAGAAGCTGCTGAAACTTCTTTCACACCGGCAAGTTGCCTGAATTCTGTCTCCACTTCTGCGAATCGATCTCGAAAAGCATCCTGATTTTTTACTGGTATTATGATCACTTCTGCTTTGCTAAAACCAACCGATCTGTTTTGAACAGCCTGAAGCTGATTGAAGATTACGACTGCAGCGCAAATCAGTACCATCGATGCACTGAACTGAAAAACAGTAAAGGCCTTGCGTACCGAAGTTCCCTTTGGACTTTGCAGAAATTTTCCTTTCAGCACTGTGGTTGGTTTTACTGACGATAAGTAAAGTGACGGATAAATACCGGAAACAAGTCCAACAGCTATTCCGATCGCTGCCAAAATCGCGATCAATGAGATCATCGAAAATTGAACTGTACTTTCCGTCATAAAGTTGAACGTTGGAACCAGTGTCTGAATCATGGCAAGTGACACAAGCATCGCTGTCAAAGCCACTAGCACAGATTCACCAGTGAACTGAATGATGAGTTGTCTCTTTAAAGCGCCAAGTGACTTGCGTATGCCAATCTCCTTTGCGCGCTCTGCTGATTGTGCGGTCGTAAGATTAATGAAGTTGATGCACGCGACAGCAAGAATCAGAATTGCAGCGGCAATCATCATATAAACATAATCGATGTTGCCATTGCCCTCCAGTTCCCAGCGAACATTTGATTTGAGGTGAATATCAGTAATAGGTTGAAGTTTCAGCCCGTAATGATTGTCCTCAAGGTATTTGAAATCTTCAGCTGACCAATCCACATAATTTTTGAGCCAGGGCATTAACTGACTTTCAAGTTTTTTTGCATCTGCTCCAGGTTTCAGTCTTACATAATTATAGTGTCCGAAATCTGCCCAGGTGTAGTACTGGCTTTGCGGATCTTCGAGTGCTTTTTCAA
>CBHROW010000362.1:0-5615 GCA_966080355.1 uncultured Chryseosolibacter sp. | reverse complement strand
CGCAGGCCTTGTCCAAATGGTGAATCGATATCCTGGCAACGGATTTTTTTCAAAGCTGCAATCCGGAAAGCCGTTGAAAGCTGTCCGTAAATTTATTTCAACTTACTCGAATCCGGCTACGACCTGGGACGATCTTAAATTTTTACGCGATCATACACAACTCCCTATTTTACTGAAAGGAATTCTTCACCCTGACGATGCCCGGCTTGCTCTCGACCTTGGCGTGAACGGATTGATCGTTTCCAACCACGGTGGGCGTCAGGTTGACGGATCCATCTCAACGTTTGATGCGCTCCCGGAAATTGTCAAAGTCATCAATGGAAAAATTCCCGTCATTCTCGACAGCGGAGTTCGGAGCGGAGCGGATGCGTTCAAAGCTATTGCGATGGGCGCGCGTGCAGTTTGCATCGGACGGCCGTATGTTTATGGTCTTGCAATTGCCGGACGTGCCGGTGTTTATGAAGTACTCCGCAATTTTATGTCGGATTTTGAATTGACGATGGGATTGGCCGGATGTAAGAATGTGTCGGAGATCACGCGCGATTCGCTTAATTCATCACAGTAATTTTTTGGTGCGCTCCTTGCTTCCTCATACTTTCGAGTCCACCATCTCGTTAATAATACCTATGAAAAAATATATCCTGCTCGGCTTAGTGATCACACTTTCGTTCACGGCTTCTTTTGCCCAACTGAATAAATTGAAAAGTGCCGCGAAAGCCCTTGCCGGAGGAGGACAACTTTCTTCGGAAGAGATAGTGAATGGTTTGAAGGAGGCATTGACAAACGGAATTTCTAAGGGCAGTGATTTAGTGTCGCAGGTGGATGGATACTTTAAAAATCCGGAGATCAAACTTCCGTTTCCTCCCGAGGCACAAAAAATGGAAACAAAATTGCGACAGATTGGAATGGGAGCGGAGGTTGATAAATTCGTGCTGAGCCTGAACCGCGCGGCCGAAGATGCAGCAAAAGAGTCGAAACCGATTTTTGTTGCTGCTATCAAATCGATGACTATTCAGGATGCTGCAGGAATTCTCAAGGGTGAACAGGATGCTGCTACACAATACCTGAAGAAAACAACATCATCACCGCTAAAAGATAAATTTTTACCTGTAGTAAAAGCTTCTCTCGACAAAGTGAACGCCACGCGCTACTACGCTGATCTCGTTACTGCATACAATAAGATTCCACTGGTTCAGAAAATGAATCCCGATCTCGATCAGTACGCCACAGATAAAGCCATTCAGGGACTGTTTATCATGATTGCCAAAGAAGAAAAGAACATTCGAAGCAACCCCGCAGCCCGCACATCCGAATTATTGCGCAAGGTATTTGGATCGCAGAAATGAGTGCTTAATTTCGCCCTGCAAACGAGTGAAAGATGCGGAAAATATGGATTGTAGTGGCGATTGTGCTGACAGGTTGTACGGCAGCGCAGATCAATCAAACCATTGGAGATGTCAATAAGGGCCTCGGAGGTTCACAGCCGCTTTCGGCAGAGCAAGTTGCCGAGGGCTTGAAGGAAGCGCTTGTCAAAGGAATCAGCACAGGCTCGGACTTGGCTTCGCAAGTCGATGGCTATTTGAAAAACCCTTCGATCAAGATCCCATTTCCGCCCGATGTAAAAAAAGTTGAGGACAAGTTGCGTCAGATCGGACTTGGTGGTGAAGTCGATAAGTTTGTCACACAATTGAACCGCGGTGCCGAAGATGCTGCGAAAGAAGCAAAACCGATTTTTATCAGCGCCATCCGCGCAATGACCATTCAGGATGCATGGTCGATTCTGAGAGGAGAGAAGGATGCCGCCACGCAATATTTGATGCGCACCACATCCTCACAGCTCAAGGAAAAATTCAAACCTGTCATTCAGCGTTCGCTTAACAAGGTGAACGCCACTAAATATTACAGCGATATCGTTAACCGATACAATCAAATTCCGTTAGTGCAAAAAGTAAATCCAAACCTGGATGATTATGCGACCGACAAAGCCATTGAAGGTTTGTTTTTTATGATCGCACAGGAAGAAAAAAATATTCGCGAAAACCCCGTTGCACGTACAACCGAGCTTCTCAAAAAAGTTTTCGCAGCCCAATAAATCTGTAACTACTATACGCCATGAGTCTTTATAAAAAGCACGACACTACCATCAACAGAGCGATCCAGGCATTGCACGACAGAACTTTTTACGCAGCGTTCCCAGAGCACCCGGCACCTGCGATCTACGGTGAGACTGCCGATGCCGATGGGCAAGCAAAGTTCAAGGCTTCATTGGGAAAAAAATTCGAAGAGCTGAAACAAACAGGTGCGGAAGGTTGGGCCGGGCAGGAGGAATCTCCCTACCTGCAGCAACCATTGAATATCAGCTATCCGACTTTCTCAGTCAACACGCTGATCTCGAACGCAGATAAAGCATTTCACACATGGCGCAAACTGAGCATTCACGAACGTGCCGGACTGCTCGTGGAATCGCTCGAAAAGATCAAGAGTCGTTTTTTTGAAATTGCTTATGCAACGATGCACACCACGGGACAAGGCTTTATGATGGCGTTTCAGGCATCGGGCCCTCACGCAGCCGACCGTGCACTCGAAGCCATCGCTGCAGGTTATGAAGAGCTTCAGCGATTTCCCACGCACGCGATCTGGGATAAGCCGATGGGCAAATTCAATATTCAACTGAACAAAGAATGGCGTGCAGTGCCAAAAGGAATCTCTCTTGTTATCGGCTGCTCTACGTTCCCAACATGGAATTCTGTCACGGGTGTTTACGGAAGTCTCATCACTGGCAATGCCGTGATCGTGAAGCCACACCCGGGCGCAATCCTTCCGATGGCAATCTTTGTCGCGGAAATACAGAAAGTTCTTGCAGAAAATAATCTCGATCCGAACACCGTTCAGCTTGCCGTTGATACCTATGATCGTATGATCACTAAAGAGCTTGCCGAACATCCGGCAGTGAAGCTGATCGACTTCACCGGTAATTCAGCTTTCGGTAGCTATCTCGAGGCGCTCCCTGGAAAGATCGTCTTCACTGAAAAAACAGGCGTGAATTCTGTGATACTTGATTCCGTTGATGACGTTGATAAGGTGGCAGCCAATCTCGCGTTTGCGTTGACACTTTATAGTGGACAAATGTGCACCGCCCCGCAAAACTTTTATATTCCTGAAAGTGGCATTAAGACTGCAAGCGGTACTGTGGCGTTCGATGAATTCGCGAAAAAATTCACGGACAACATCACCGCACTGGTTGACAATCCGAAAGCGGGTCCGTTCGTGCTTGGCGCGATTCAAAACAAAAAAACATGCGAACGTGTCACAGATGCAGAAAAATTACCGGGAAAGGTTTTATTGAAGTCGAAGTCAATAGAAAATCCGATGTTCAAGACCGCGCGTGTAGCTACCCCCGTAGTTCTCGAAGTTGATGCATCGAAGAAGGAAACGTTCAGCAAGGAATTGTTCGGCCCCATCGCGATGTTGATCAAAACGAAAAACACCGATCAGTCGATCGCACTTGCGAAAGATATGGCCATCAATCATGGGGCAATTTCATGTGGCGCTTATACAACCGATGCTGCAGTGCGCGAAAAAATTGCCGATGAGATGTCATTGGCGGCTACTCCGGTTTCATTCAATCTGGTTGGCGGAATTTACATGAATCAAAATGCCGCATTCTCCGATTTTCATGTCACCGGAGGAAATCCATCGGGTAACGCCTCGTTCACCAATTCAGATTATGTGACGAAAAGATTCACCTGGGTGGGTCATCGCGAGCCGGTCAAAGTTTAGTGTTTGCAGTTTCGAGTTTTTAATTTCTGATTTCTGATTCATAGACAAAAGCAATTCGATCCAGTCGACATTCCCAAAATCAGAAATCAGAAATTGTAGACTACAAACTCTGAACTACAAAACTGTATTTAGAAAAACCAAAGCTTGATCGCCATCGCGATGATCGATGCAATCATCACCCGCTTGATCCACACTTCTCCCTTATTGACGCTCCATCGGCTGGCGTACCATCCACCAAGCGCGTGGCCGATGGCAAGAACGAGGCCCGTCATCCAATAAATTTTTCCTTCAAGGGCGAAGACAACAACGGAAACTCCGGTATAAATGATCGCGGCAAATACTTTTACATAATTGCTTTTTACGAGGTTGAAATTGTTGACCATGGCGAGCACGGCAATAACCATGAAGCCTATTCCTGCCTGGACGAAACCACCGTAGATACCGATAAAGAAAAACAGGATTATGCCAATGGCCTGATGCTTCGGAGATAGTTTTTCAGGACCTTTCGACTTGAGCGGGTCGAACAGGATCAGAAAGATCGAGAGGATCATCACGCCTACAAAAATTTTGCTGAATACAGTATCGGGCACTTTTGATGCGAGTAGTGAGCCAAGCAGTCCACCGAATAACGATGACAGGCCGAGATAAAGACTATAGGGCCAAGGAAGTTCCACCCCTTTACTTCGAAATCCACCGACTGCAAAAACGTTTTGAAAGAGGAGGGTAACCCGCGAGGTCGCATTCGCGGAAGTGATTGGCAATCCGATGAAGGTGAGGATGGGCACCGAGAATAGCGAGCCGCCTCCACCGACCGTGTTCAGGAACGCTGCGACAAAGCCTGTGACTGTGATCAAAAGTACAGTAGTCCAATCCATGATCGAAAAGATAGGAGATTTTTGTTCAATTCCCGTTTTTGAGCAGTGAAACTGATAGCCGCGAAAAAGATGGAGCGATGATCCAATTATTTTTGTGCAAGTCCGTTAGTAGGTAGTGAGTTGGAGTGTGTTGCGGCCTAACCTTCAATTCATCCATGAGAAAAATCCTCCTGCTGTTTTCTTTTTTGGCCGTATCGGTGTGCACCTTTTCACAGCCCATCAATCAGTTTCGGAGATTTTTTCAGTTATCGCTGGCGCCTGCCATAAGCACAAACGGCATGCATCCTGCGGGTTACACCAATCATTTTTCTCTGAACCTCACCTCAGGTGTATCCGGTGCAAATTTCGGGATCGAGGTGGGCGTGATCTCAAACCTCAACGAAGCGGAAACCAGGGGACTTCAGTTTGCCGGAATTGCCAACGTGACCGGAGGCAATGCGTTCGCGGGACTTTTTCCAAAAGAGGTAGATAAGCGCAAACGCGAAGGGTTTGAAGCAAATTTGTCTGGCGCACAATTCTCCGGTGTCGCGAACCTGGTGCTGGATAATGTTTACGGCTGGCAAACAACGGGCGGTGTAAACCTGGCGAAAGGAGCGATGCACGGATTACAGATTGCAGGGATTTCGAACACAGTTTATCGATGGAGTTTCGGTGTTCAGCTCGCTGGATTCTACAATGTTTCGATTGAATCTATGGATGGCGTGCAGGTTTCATCACTTTTCAATATTACAACGGGCGGGCTATACGGTGTTCAGCTTGGCGCATTCAACAGAGCCGGATATACGGTGGGTGTCAATACCTATGGAAATGCGGATCCAACAGGCGTACAGATCGGTTTAGTGAATATCGCCAAGGATATGGATGGTTTTCAGATCGGCCTGGTGAATGTCAGCGGACCAATGAAAGGTACGCAAGTTGGGCTCGTCAATATTTACAAACATGGAAAAGATCCTCAGACAC
>CBHROW010000361.1:0-5617 GCA_966080355.1 uncultured Chryseosolibacter sp. | reverse complement strand
AACTCCCTAATACCTTATTATTTTAAACAAAGTTGCAGTTGACAAAATAGCCAGTGGCAATTATTCCTTTATGTGAAGGATTCATAATTTTCAACGAAAGATAAACGTTGATTGGAATCGGTACAGGTTTCACCTGTGAATTTAGAAAATGCAGTTGCCAACTGCCAACGATTTGCTTCTTCAATATATGCTACAGAATAGCAGCAAATCGTTAAATTTGTTAGTCAAAACAACCCATACCATGAAACGAGTCAGTGTAGCATTACTGTCTGTGCTGTTGTTGGTCGCCTTTTCCCATACACTTTACGGTCAAAACAAAAAGTTAGATAAGTCGCTCAAAAAAATTGACGGGCTCTATAATGGAGGAAGTTTTGAAAAAGCTTTAAACTCGCTGAACAAGTTCAAAAAGAGTGCGGTCAAACTCGGCCCGAACAACAATTATTTGCTGATGGCGCAGTTGAGGGAGGCGAAGATCAACCTTGCTCTCGGTGTGCTCGAAACGTTTGAAGGCAGCCTCAATGATGCGCTGAACACCAGCCAGGCTGCTTATGGCGAATCGAGCACAAGCTACGCTGTAACGATGCTCGATGTTGCTGACATTTATCTCGAGTTCGGAAATTTCCGGTTAGGAAGAGAGTATATTGAAAAGGCTGAGGCTATCCTTAAAAAAACCAACCAGTTGAATGAAGCCCTGAAAGGTCGAATCGCATTGGCGAAGGCTGAGGCGCTTATCGGCCAGGGATTCGCCAATACTGCGCTCGATATACTTCGCGAAAATGAAAAATATTTCTTCGACCGCGCAGTTGAAAAAGAAACCATTGTAGAGAACAACGAGATCAAAACGAGAAGAATTCCCGATGGAGAGATCTTTCAGCGTTTCAACGAGTATGCAAAACTGAAAACATTGATCGGAAGCGCGCTCGCCAGGAAAGGTATGATCTCGATCATTGGCGCAGATGCAGAAAACCCCGATGTGGATGTGGCATTCGGTGAGTTAGAAAACTGGCTGAAAGGCAAACGCAGATTTTTAGGTGAGACAAGTCTTGCGGAAGTGCGATATAAATACATCTGGGCAAAAGCGTTGGTTGACAACGGTAACCTGGTGCTCCCTTCATTTTTGGAGTTCGACAATATTCTCAGCGAACTGAAAAGGAGGACTAATCCCACTAACACACTTGCTCATGAGCTCTACCTTCATCATCTCGAGTACCTTTTGAAAAATGATAACCGCGCAAAATACCTGAATACAAAGCTGGAATATGAGAAGGTGATCGATAAATACTATCCGAAGAACAGCCTGCATCGTGTAAACCTCAAGGCGGTCGAGTTTGATTCAAAACTTTCGCACGATCGTACGAAAGATCTCGAAAACGCTGCGCTGAACGTAGTGAGCACAAAATCACTTCCCAAAGCTTACCCTACCTCGATCCGTATCTACGAATTCCTCCTCGACATTGCGATCGCGGAAAAGAAATTCGCGAATGCCGAAACCTATCTCAACCAACTGTTGGAAATCAAAAAGGAATTGTGTGGCGAAAATTCGATCGAGTACCACCTCGCCAAGATCAAGTTGGCAAACTTTTACCTCGATTACACCAATAAGATCGATGAAGCGGGTAAGATCTATGAGAACAGCTATACGAAGATCGTTTCTAAAGAGATCGCCAAAAATCACCAGGACCGCATCACCATTCTCAACCACATTGCACAATGGTACGAGTTCACTGATAAATATTCTCTCGCAGACAAAACGCTGCGGGAAGCAAAAGACGCGGCCAACGACAAATTCAAGAATACCGATATCCTCATGGGCATAGAGCTCACGCAGATCGCGAAGCTCCAAATGAAGACCGGTGACTATGATCAGGCTGAAAGCAACCTCAAGCTCGCGATCGAGATCATCAACCTGAAGACCAATCGTGATTACGCAGAATGGCGGCCGGCTATCATTGGCGCGCTTGAATCGCAGGCTACACTGTTCGGTATCAAAGGTATGTTTGATGAAGCTGAGGACAACCTTGATGAGACAAGACGACTCATCCTCAAGTCTGACGTACCGATCGGTGATGAACTCACAACAGCGAAAGAGCTTTCATCGCTATTCATCCAACTCGGCAGGTACAGTACCACAGACAAACTTCTCAACAGCCTGATCGAGGAAAGTGAAAAGCTCTTCGGCATGCAGTCAGTGCATTTGATCGAGCCACTGGTCAACAAAGGAAAAATTCTCCTGGCAAAAGGTGACTATACCGAAGCGGAAAAGATTGCATTGCGTGCAAATCAGATTGCTGTAACCACATACGGGGAAACTTCTACCAAGTCGGCACCGACACAGAAATTACTCGCTGACATCTACTATACCCTGGGAGATTATGACAAAGCTGAAGACAACGTGACGAAGGCGATGGTGAGCCAGGAAAAGCAGTTCGGGCGGTCACATGTGGAAGTGGCTAAATCACTTTCACAACTTGCCCTGGTGAAATTCTACAAGGGTGGCAACAAGCAGGAAGTTGAAAAGCTCTTGCTTGAATCGCGCGACATTATGCTGAAGAAGCTCGGCAATGAAAATCCACAGTACGCTGAGATCCTGAAAAACGTGGCAGTGCTTTACATTTCCGAAAAACGGTTCGATATCGCTTTCAATTCACTCACCATTGCTGAAACGATCTGGAAAGCGAAAGCCGGGAAAAAGCGCAACATCAACACGGCAAGCATTTATACACTTACAGGAGATGTTTACTATCAGCAGAAAAACTACAAGAAGGCCGAAGAATTCTACAACAAGGCGAAAAAATTATACGAGGATTTCTTCAGCAGAACACATCCGGAATACGTGAAGGTGGTTTCGAAGCTGAGCAAGGTCTATTATATGCAGAAGGATATGAAGGGCGCAAAGGCTGCGATCGAAGAAGCGCTCGGCAAATATGAAGAATTCATTAAGCAATACTTCCCTGCGCTTAGCGAACGTGAAAAAGCCAAATACTGGAACACGATCAAAGGCGATTTCGAATTTTACAATACGCTGGCCTTTGGCAATTTTGATGATTTCAAAGATCAGAAGAAAGTATATGACTACCAGCTTCTCACCAAAGCATTATTGCTGAGCTCTTCCATCAAGATCCGCGAACGCATTCTCAACAGCAGCGATGAAGCGCTGAAGGCACAATATAATTCGTGGATACAAAAGAAAGAATTGTTGACGATGGCATTATCCATGAGCGCGTCTCAGCTCGCTGAAGCCGAGATCGACCCGGTTGCACTTCACCAGGAAGTCGAGCGGCTCGAGAAAGATCTCAGTCAGCGTTCGGAAATATTCGGTGAAAGTTTTGAAAACAAACGAATTGAGTTTGCGGATGTGAGGAAGTCGCTAAAGCCGAACGAGGTAGCGATTGAAATGGTGCGCTATCGTCACTTCAATCACACGTTCACCGACTCTGTGATCTATGCCGCGTTGTATACGAAGTCAGATTTCTCGAAGCCGAAAGCGATCATTCTGAAAGACGGTAAAAAGATGGAAAACCGGTTCTTCAAGTTCTACAGGAACGCGATTACTGGAAAAGTTCCGGATAACTATTCTTACGGAGTGTTCTGGCAGCCACTCATCGATGAGATCGGACAGGTGTCAACGGTATATCTATCCGCAGACGGGATCTATAACCAGATCAACCTCGAAGCCATTCCTACACCTGACGGAAGGTATGTGATCGACAACTCGAACATTGTTTTAGTCAGCAACACGAAAGATATTTACCTGCGTTCGGCAAAAAAACGCGAGTCGGTCAAAGACAATACGGCTTACATGTTTGGAAACCCAACGTTCTACATGACCGCTTCTGCTGACGGCCGCAACATTCCCGCGCTGCCTGGCACGGAGAAAGAGATCAACCAACTTCATTACGTGTTAAAGGAAAAAGGATGGCTCACCAGCGAATTCGTTGAGCGATCAGCTGCCGAAGAAAAAGTGAAGGAACTCAACAGTCCGAAAATATTTCACATCGCTACCCACGGGCTGTATCGTCCTTCAAAGGAAGTGACACTCGAAAAGGAACTGGAAGGGAACGAAGCCATGCTCGCTCAAAACCCGCTGATGCGCACCGGCTTGCTGCTTCGCGGTGCCGGTGACTTGCTCGACAAAACTGATTTCAACTATAACATGGAAAGTGGAATTCTTACTGCTTATGAAGCCATGAGTCTGAACCTCGACAAAACTGACCTGGTGGTGCTTAGTGCATGTGAAACCGGCCTGGGCGACCTTGAAGCCGGTGAAGGTGTATACGGATTACAACGTGCATTCCTTGTGGCTGGCGCAAAAGTTTTGATCATGAGTATGTTCAAAGTAGACGATGACGCAACTCAAAAACTCATGCTGAAATTCTACCAAAAATGGCTCAACACGAACAACCTGCGGCAAAGTTTTATTGATGCGAAAAAAGAACTTCGTACAGAATACCCGGAGCCGATCTATTGGGGAGCATTTATGATGATCGGAATGGAGTAGCGAAAAGATCAAGCTATACGTGGTCATCTGGCACATCCCAAAAAATTAGAGGATGAAGGTTAGAACATCGTTAACACATTACCAGCCCTCATCCTGCAGGTTGTGACTCCAAGGTTTTTACCTCATCATAAAAGAAGTAAGGGAAAATCTTTTAACTTAGAAGCTTATAATCTTCAAACCATGACCCTTTTCTTTGCTGGCGTTGGAATGCTTGAACTCATTATCCTGATCATACCTTCCGCCCTGTGGCTTTGGGCGTTCATAGAAGTGCTTATCAGCAATTTTAAAGACACAATGACAAAGATTCTCTGGATCATTGTAGTCATTTTTGTGCCACTGCTGGGTTCCATTGTGTACCTGCTTCTTGGCCGTAGCCAGCGCGTATCAGCGAAACAGGGATAATAAGCCCAAAATCCCGAAGATCGCGTGAGCGACAAGGCTAGTTTCGGAATGCGTTCGATGGGCCGCACAAGAATTTTTTTCGTTAAATTCAACACGGAAAGCATACATCTATGAAGGTTAATTCTGTGCTGAGAACCCTGATCATTTTTCTTGTTCTCTCTGCAAACATCAGCTGCGATCAGATCGCGAAAAATTTTGTCCGCGAAAAGGTGATGTATCATGAACAGATCGCGTTGTTCAAAAATTATATCACGCTGACCAACATCGAAAACTCCGGGGCATTTTTAAGCCTGGGTGATTCGATGCCACAACCATTCCGCTCATTGATCCTCACCATACTTCCGGTAATTGTGCTGACCCTGGCTACCTTGTACCTCATCACGAAAAAAGATCTCTCGCACCCGACATTGCTTGCCATTTGTTTTGTTGTGGGTGGAGGTATCGGAAATATCGCTGATCGAATTATTTACGGCTCCGTCACGGATTTTCTTCACATCGACTTCGTGATCTTCCAAACGGGTATCTTCAACCTTGCGGATGTTTCTATCATGCTCGGAATGTTCATGATCCTTATTGATTCCTATCTTTCACGAACCCGAAACATTTTCAAAACCGACTCCGAGGACTAAAGTCGCTCTCCGGCAGCGGCCTGTTGCGCGGCCATAAGTATTTTCTGTTTTCGCTTGAAGAGATTTTGCAGAAAAGTTTCGGGAGGAG
>CBHROW010000360.1:0-5623 GCA_966080355.1 uncultured Chryseosolibacter sp. | reverse complement strand
GTTTCGTTGTTTCCGGATTTCAAAGTCTCGCAGCCCTAAGTGATGAACAGTGCCGCCCGTTCGATGTTTCAAGAAAAGGTATCAATCTCGGTGAGGCTGCGGCTGCCGTTGTGATCAGCTCAAAACCGGAACGCCTCGGTCTGCAAAAAAATATTCAGGTGCTTGGTTTTGGATTGAGCAACGATGCGAATCATATCTCAGGTCCTTCCCGAACAGGCGAGGAGCTTGCGCTTGCGATCCAACAGGCGATGCTCTCAAGCGAACTCACACCATCCAATATCGATTTTATTTCAGCGCACGGCACAGCAACCATATACAACGATGAGATGGAGGCAAAAGCTTTCGATCTGGTCGGACTCAATCACGTTCCACTTCACAGCGCAAAGGCGTACTATGGCCACACGCTCGGAGCTGCCGGTGTATTGGAAATCATCCTCGGCATTCACGCGATGAAAAACAATCGACTGATTCCAAGCCTTGGATTTTCTTCCCTCGGAGTTTCCAGGCAGTTAAATATCTCCACAACGTCCGAAACCAGTGAACTGAAGACATTTCTTAAAACCGCTTCCGGGTTCGGAGGATGTAATGCAGCTATTCTTTTACAAAAGGCTAGACTAGGCTGTGATGGGTGACTTTCAGGCAATCTATCAGCATGCTTAATTATCACTTCGTGTCTTCGTGGCAAAAAAGCCCGCATTTCCTCCGTGTCTTCGCGCCTCCGTGGCAAAAAAATGCCTTTCTTTGTAGTCGATTTTTTTAACCCTCTGGCATGACAGAAACAGATGTATTGGTGATTGGCGCAGGTCCTGCAGGAAGTATTGCCGCTTCCATGATTCACAAGGCGGGCCTGCGGGTGAAAGTTGTTGAACGTGAAAAATTTCCACGATTCGTAATTGGCGAAAGTTTGCTTCCTCGTTGTATGGAAGTGCTTGATGATGCCGATTTACTTGAAGCTGTGAAAGCAAAACAGTTCCAGCAGAAGACGGGCGCCAAGTTTCTTCGCGGAACTGAGATTTCCGATTTCAACTTCTCCGATCAATTTACTGATGGCTGGACGTGGACTTGGCAGGTACAACGCGCAGAATTCGACCTGACCCTGGCGCAGGAGGTTCAACGCAAGGGTGTACCGATTGATTTTGAAACTACGGTCACACACATTGAGATCTTTGACGATGAAAGTTCTGTCACAACGGTTGAAAAAAAAGACGGCTCAAAAGAGCAGATCAAAGCGCGCTTCATTGTAGATGCCAGCGGATATGGCCGTGTGATTCCGCGGATGTTCAAGCTTGATAAGCCATCAAACCTGGATCCGCGCAAAGCGGTGTTTGCCCATGTCACTGATAAGCATCGAAATAATTTCGATGAGCCTAATCGCATTATCGTTGTTCTTTACGCACCTGGTGTCTGGGTTTGGATCATTCCTTTTGCGTCTGGAGTGACTTCACTTGGTTTTGTTGGAAGCTTTGACTTTTTCAATTCCGTAGAAGGCGACCTGACACAACAACACAGAAAACTCATTGACGGCCATCCTTACCTGAAACAGCGTTTTGGTGATACGGAATATGTGTTTGAGCCTCGCAAACTCGAAGCGTGGTCTGCTACTACAGATAAATTTTTCGGAAAGGGATTTGTGCTCACCGGAAATGTGACTGAATTTCTAGACCCCATCTTTTCTTCAGGCGTGATGTTTGCGACTGTATCGAGTCATCTCGCAAGCAAACTTGTGGTTAAAAAATTGAAAGGCGAGCCTGTAGATTGGGACAAAGAATATACACAGGTCATTCAGCAAGGAGTAGATACTTTCAGAACCTATGTGATGTCGTGGTACGATGGCACGCTTCCGAAAATTTTCTTTGCAAAAAAACCAGACCCCGCGATCAAACGGCAAATTTGTTCAGTCCTTGCTGGTTATGTGTGGGATCAGTCGAACCCGTATGTGAAAGATCACGACAAGAATGTAAAACGCCTGGCTAAACTGATCGATGTCCAGGAAAGGCTTGAAACCACCTAGTGCTTATGATCGAGGGGCATGTTCTGATTCGCGACTGCACGATCTGGCTCAATGGCCGGGAGATGTTTCGCGATCGTGAAGCTCATCCAGGCGCATTTGCTGACCACGCATACGGGAACCTCGGAGTTCAATATCCCAAGTTCTACAAAATGGATCTGCAATCGAAGCTTGGCTTTTTGGCTGCGGAAGCACTGTTGAAAGACAACAGTTCAATCAATGAGTCCACCGCATTGATCCTTTCGAATTCCAATGCCAGCCTCGATACCGATCTCAGATATACCGAGTCGGCTGCGACCATCGCAAGCCCCGCGTTGTTTGTGTATACCCTGGCTAATATTGTGGCAGGCGAGATTTGTATTCGGCACAAGATCAAAGGTGAGAACGCATTTTTTGTTACACCTTCATTCGATCCGCGCCTGATGGAAGTTTATACTGACGCAGTAATTGCCTCAGGCACGCGTATGTGTATCGCAGGCTGGGTTAATGTGCTGGGTCCGCACCACGATGTTTTCTTATATTTGCGGAATGTGAATGCGAAGTCGGGCATAGACCACAACGCATCGAATCTTGAAAAACTTTATAAGCAGTTATGGAACAACTGATGGCCAACCTGAAGAGGCAGATCATTGATGCGTTGAATCTTAAACACCTCAAACCCGAAGATATCGGTGACGATCAGCCTTTGTTCGTTGAAGGGCTCGGCCTGGATTCGATCGATGCGCTTGAGCTGATCGTTTTATTACAACAGCACTACGGCATTAAAGTTACCAATCCGCAGGATGGTCCAAAGATCTTTCGATCTGTGAAATCAATGGCCGAGTACATCCAAACCCACAAAACTGCCGCCTGATCTTGAAATCGCCTGTTTACGTTGCGGGAACAGGGGCGATCTGCGCCATCGGAAATTCTCTTCCGGAAATTCTTGATTCATTTAAAAACAATCGCTCCGGCATCGGAGATATTACACAGCTGCAGACAATTCACCAAGGCGTGTTACCCGTTGGCGAAGTTTCGCTCACGAATGAAGAGCTGACACAACATTTATCGGTTTCGTCACACTTGCCAAGAACTGCTTTGCTTGGGATCCACGCGGCACGAGAGGCCGTCAGAAATACGGGCATTGAAATCAATAGGTGGAGAACCGCGCTGATCTCTGCGACCACGGTCGGAGGAATGGATCTTACTGAAAACTTTTTCTGTGATTTTGTGACCGATCCAAAGAAAGGACGCCTTCGTGATGTGGTCAATCATGAATGTGCAAGGTCCACCGAGATCATAGCTGAAGCCATCGGTGTCGATGGAATGATCTCGACCATAAACACCGCTTGCTCTTCTTCCGTTAACTCCATCATGTACGGAGCGAGACTTATTCGCCATGGCTTTGCAGATGTTGTGATTGCAGGTGGTGCCGATGCATTGACGGCATTTACCTTGAACGGCTTCAACAGCCTGATGATCTTGGACAAAGCTCCATGCCGGCCATTTGATGCTTCGCGAAGCGGTTTGAATCTCGGTGAAGGTGCAGGATTTCTTGTTTTAGTTTCTGGGGAAGTCGCAGCAACCATTGGAAAAACCGATGTGATAGTTTCTGGATTTGCCAATACCAACGATGCGTTCCATCAGACAGCTTCTTCTCCGGATGGTCGTGGATCATTTCAGGCCATGCAACAAGCGCTCGCCATGGCCAACCTGAAACCGGAAAATATCGACTACATCAATCTTCACGGAACAGGTACGGTGAATAATGACCAGTCGGAGGGAACTGCAGTGCGCAGGCTTTTTGGAGAGAACGTCCCCGCAGTGAGCTCGACAAAATCTTTCACAGGCCACACCCTTGGCGCTTGCGGTGGACTCGAAGCTGCATTTTCCGTGATGGCGATCCGGGAGAAATGTCTTTTCGCAAATCTTCGTTTTGAAACAGCGATCGCAGAAGTAAATATCACTCCAGTCCTTGAATTTCAATCCGGCAAACAAGTTGAGCACGTCATGAGCAATTCGTTCGGATTCGGAGGCAATTGTTCATCGGTAATTTTTTCACGCGTGTAGCCATGGCGTTGTATATCCACGGAATGAGCGCAATTTCTCCCCAGCAAACCTGGGGCGCGTCTTCCCTTCCGGAGTCCTTCGGAGTTGCGGATGAATCGCGATTCCGCGCTATAGAACCTGACTACAGCGAGCATATCGACCCAAAATTGCTTCGAAGGATGAGCCGGATCATCCGCATGGGAATCGCCAGTTCTAAGGCGGCACTCGCGCAGGCGGGAGTCAGCGTTCCCGATGCCATCATCACGGGCACCGGTTATGGATGTCTCGATGACACTGGAATATTTCTCACGAAGATGATTGAGAATAAGGAAGAGGCGCTTAATCCTACTCCTTTCATTCAGTCTACGCACAATACCATCGGATCTCAGGTTGCACTTTTACTGCAGTGCCAGGGCTACAATCAAACTTATGCTCACGGTGCCTTTTCTTTTGAAAGCGCCTTGATCGATGCGTTGATGCAAACGGAAGACGACCCTGCAAAAAATATCCTGGTAGGTGGAGTCGATGAGATCACCGATATCAGCCATGCCATTCAAAGTCGGTTTCGCTTGTTCGGAATGAATTCAGACGATGGTCCGATCAACGGGGAGGGAAGCATATTTTTTTCCGTATCTGGCGAACGGAACCCGAACAGCATTGCGCGTATCGATACCGTTGCGACATGGTTCAAGAAAAATGCGGCAGACCTGCAAAAAAGTTTTCAGAAACTCGTTGATGCAGCGCAGCCTGATTTGATCATTGGCGGCCAAAGCGGAAACCCGCGATTTGACACAATACTCGATCGATTTATCGGATCAGGTTTTCATTCCATCCCCGCAATCAAATTCAAACAACTTTGCGGTGAATTTCCAGTAGCATCGGCTTTTGCAACGTGGCTTGCCGCTGGCATCATAAGGGATGGCCGTATCCCGCAAGGGTTTGGCCAATCATCGGTATCCAAGCCCGGATGCATTCTCATTTTGAATGAGTATCTTGGCACTCACCATTCAGCCATCATTCTTCGTGAATCGAATCGTAAATAGCATCGGGATAGTTGTGCTCCTGGCATTGATGATCGCTGATATTTACATCGCGGTTCCAGGGTGGTATTATCTCATCATGGCTGCATCTTATGTTGCCATTCAAGCGTATGGCAGCATTGTTCTTTCGGCTGGTTTTTTTGTTTCTGTAAAGTTTCGCGGTGAGACAGGTGTTGCGTTGACTTTCGATGATGGACCCGTGCCAGGAAAAACGGAGAAGATTCTGGAGACGCTAAGGGAGAAGAAGGTGACCGCGGCTTTTTTTTGCATCGGAAACAAGGTCAGTGCACGTCCGGAAATCGCCAGGCAGATTAAAGATGAGGGGCATCTCCTGGCGAACCACAGTTACTGGCACGGAAAAACTTTCGATCTGCAGCTACCACAAAAAATTTACAACGAACTTGTCGACACAAATGCAATTATTCAAGCAGCGGCTGGCGTGCTGCCGCGATTTTTCCGACCGCCTTACGGAGTGACAAACCCGATGGTGGCATCGGCCATCAATCGCGGAAATATCCTGACAGTCGGTTGGTCGATCCGATCATTT
>CBHROW010000359.1:0-5652 GCA_966080355.1 uncultured Chryseosolibacter sp. | reverse complement strand
TCAGCACCGCGGTGTGGATATCCACTTTTGGCGTCTCCACCGAAGCTGACTTTTGTTCTTTAGAGGCAGTCTGTGAGTTGCATGACGTTGCCAACACAAGCACCATTATTATGGATGCGAGGGTGACGAACTTTGTGCGATTGTTTCTTTGAGCTTTCATAATTTTTCGTGGTTTTGTTTTTTTTCAAAAAAATCGATGGCTCAAAGAACGGACGCGTGCTGCCGCGGGCTAACTACATTTGCGCCCAAAGCTGTCAAGTTTGCGCGAGGCGATGTAAAAATTGACGCAACTATACAAAAATTGATGCATCGCGCTTCTAAATCGGTAAATTTGAGCGGTTTTGAGCGCTCGCTGGAGTACCGAGCCTTCTTCAATTATTAGCATCCAAGTCATGGCCGACCCCCAATCAGAAAACAGTTTTTTAGCTGCATTGACGAAAGTGATCGAAGACAATGTTGCGAACGATCAATTCGGGGTTTCCGAACTGGCCGATCAAATGAGCATGAGCCGATCGAATTTGTTGCGGAAAGTCAAAAAGGAAAGCAAATTGTCGGTGAGCCAGTTGATCAACCAGGTGAGGCTCAAGCGGGCCATGGAACTGTTGCGGAAAACCTCGCAAAATGTTTCGGAAGTCGGCCATGCCGTGGGGTTCAACAGCACTTCATATTTTATCAAGTGTTTCAAGGCTTATTACGGATATTCTCCGGGCGAAGTGGGGAAACGGCAAACTGCTGTCGAGTCGGGTGGAGTACTTCCCGAGTCGAACGTAGATCCGGGTGTCAGGTCAAAACGCATTCGCTGGATTTCGGCAAGTGTGGCGGGTGCGTTGATAATCGCGGTCATTCTTTTGATGTTCTCGAGCCGGGTTCCCTTGCAGGCTGGTGAAAAATCAATTGCTGTTCTGCCATTCAAGAACGACAGTAACGATTCATCAAACATTTATCTCATCAACGGATTGATGGAATCAACACTGAACAAACTTCAGCAGATTCAAAACATTCGTGTCGTCAGTCGAACATCGGTTGAAAAATACAGGAATACAGCCAGGTCGATTCCTGAAATGGCGCGGGAGCTGAACGTGCAGTATTTTGTTGAAGGAAGCGGCCAAAAAGTTGGCGACCGTATTGTGTTAAATATTCAGCTGATCGATGGTTTGTCGGATAAGCATTTATGGTCGAAGCAATATCGCAGGAAATCGCAAGACATTTTTGAATTGCAGGAGGAGATCGCGCGAAATATTTCAGAGGAAGTGGAGGTTTTCATCACCCCTGAGGAAAGGAGCCGAATCGAAAAGAAACCTACGGACGATCCGGTCGCCTACGATTATTTTTTGAAAGGCAAAGACCTCTTCTATCGAAGTTCAAAGGGCGATTTGGATGCTTCTATCCCGTTCTTCCAAAAAGCGATCGAACACGATCCTGAATTTTCCCTGGCCTACGCTTCAATGGCTATGGTGTATTACTACCTCGATATTTTTTCGCTCACCAAACGGCACACCGCAGATATCGACAACTCCGCGGAGAAAGCCATGTTGTATGATCCCCGCTCAAGCGAAAGCATGATCGCCAAGGCGTTGTCATTTGCACAAAAAAGTCAATATGAATTGGCTGCTCCATACCTTGAAAAAGCCCTCGAATTCGATCCGCACTCCGGACTCGTGTTGCATTTTCTCACAGAGTTCTACAACATACACATTCCCAATCCTCCCAAGTACCTGGAATTTGCCATTCGTAAAGTGCAGATCGATAAAGCAACCGATTCTGTCACGGCAGGTTTCAACTATTTCCACTTGAGCAACGCGCTGTTGCAAAATGGATTTCTGGAAGATGCGCTCAGGTACAATGAGAAATCGCTTCGACTCGATCCGAAAAATTTCTTCACCGGCTTCGTCAACGATTACATTCACTATGCTATCGATCACGATGCAGCAAAAGTCAGGGATCGACTAACCGCGCGGTGGAAAAAAGACACCATGCGGTTCGACATTCTTCATGAGATCGGAAAGGCAAGCACCATGGTTGGCGATTACCATACAGCTGCAAGTTGCTACGACCGTTCAACTGCCATGATGAAAATGTTCGGCCTCGACCTTTTCAAACACGAATATCTGCGCATGGCAATAGCCTACGATCGTGACGGGCAAAAAGCAAAGGCTGATGACTATAAACGGAAATTCAAAGATTTTGCAGAGCATAACGGAACGATGTATAAAGATGCTTACCTGTCGGGATTATAAGACTTCGATGGTGAATCTAAAACAGCGATCGTATACTTCTACCGTTTTGCTGACGTACAAGACTATTTTATTTACTGGATAGTACTGATGCGAACTGATCCAACGGTATGCGATATCAAAAAGGATCCGCAATTCGGTGCCATCGCTAAAACGATCGAACAAAAATTCTGGAAGAAGCACGATGAGTTGAAAGAGCGGTGGGGGGAAGAGTTGAAAAACCTATAGCCGGAGATGCCGGAAGGCCGGTGCCCGGGAAAGCCAAAGACAGCAAAAGCCGGAATGCCAGGAAGCCGGAAAGCAGGCAGGCAGCAACCCGATGGGCCTGGAGCCAAAAATAATATCGAATAACGAACACCGAATAATGAATAACGAAGTTAGCATCTACTTCGACATTCGGTGTTCGTTATTCATGATTCGATATTATTCAATTGAGTTCCCCTATCAAACTTTGTAAATCGAGCGGCTTCGTAAACATCTCGACCTTTCCATCTGCCGTTCTTGGCCATTGTTCGCGTGGCTTGTCCCAATAGAGTTCGACACCATTTCCATCCGGATCATCGAGATAAAGCGCTTCCGAAACACCGTGATCTGACGCACCTGTGAACGGATAGTTTGCTTTTCTCAGGCGGTGGAAGATCACGGCCAGGTCCTTTCTGGTCGGATATACAATAGCGGTGTGATACAACCCCACTCCTTCCCGGGTTGCATGTGGCGCATTCCTGCTGTGCCAGGTATTGAGACCGATATGATGATGATAGCCGCCTGCGGAAACGAACGCAGCCTGAGTTCCATACATCGTGACCAGTTCAAATCCGAGCAGGTCGCGATAGAAAGCGAGTGAACGATCAAGGTCGGAAACTTTGAGATGAACGTGACCGATGCGGGTTTGTGCTGGGATTTTATATGCTGTGTCCATAGTGTACGAAGTACATGAAAAATGTGCGATGTGCGAGGTGCGAGGTGCGAGGTGCGAGGTGCGATGTTCGAAGTATGTGGTGGCAACTAACCCCGCACTTCGTACATCGCACACTACGATAACGCCTGCGGTGCCGGACTTCCGGATGGCCTCGACTTGTCTTCGGGAAGCGGAACAAATTCCTTGTTGTCATTGGGAGGAAGAATGATCCTGCCAGCTTTCCAATCGGCTTTCGCCTGATCGATCCGCTCCTTTCTCGAAGAAACAAAATTCCACCAGATAAACCGCTCACCAAGTGGTTCACCTCCAAGAAGCATTAGGACCGTATGATCTGTTCCGATAATGGACGGATCAGCGTTTTTAGTGAAGACGATCATTTGCCCGGCTTCATAAACATTCCCGGATACTTCAACACTTCCCTTCGCGACATAAACTGCACGCTCAGAATGACCGGTTGGCAAAGTAAAACGAGCGCCTTTGTCTAACAACACGTGCAGGTAGAACATCGGAGAGTGTGTGCGAACGTTGTTGTTGAGTCCATAGGCATTTCCAGCGATCAGGCGCATCCAAACGCCTTTATCGGTGAAAATGGGCAACTGTTCCTGTTTGTAGTTGTCGAATGATGGGTCCGATTCTTCATCGCGTTCGGGCAGCGCCACCCACGTTTGGATCATTTCGAGGGTTCCACCCGCGAGCATGGCGGGATCTTCGAATCTTTCCGAGTGCGCAATTCCTTTCCCGGCAGTCATCCAGTTTACTTCTCCGGGTTTGATCACCTGTTGGACGCCAAGACTATCGCGATGAGTGACCTGCCCACCGAACAAATAGCTTACAGTCGATAATCCAATGTGTGGATGCGGAAGTACGTCAAGCGATCTTCCCACTTCAGGCTGCGCTTGCACGGGTCCTGCATGATCCATAAAAATAAATGGACCGACCATTCTGCGAAGACGAAACGGCAATATTCGTTTCACATCCATACCGGGAGCAATGGCCGCTCTTCGCGCTGCAATAACCTGTTCGATCATGAAGTTAAGGTAAGATTAAAAGGCGCAGGCTGCAAGGGAAGCGCTGCGAGGTGTTCAGAGCAGGAGAGAGAACGAGGGTGAGTGAGTCGCGATGCAGAGGGGGCCATGGTTACCAAATTATTTTTTCGAACGTAAGTACTCCGACCTTATGCTCCTCACCTCATCCCCTGCCCTTCTCCTCGAGGAGAAGGGTGTGCACTGATCTAAGCCCTGCGTTATTGCATCATAAGCTTAGTGATGAAAACAATTTATGAACAGCTAAGACCCTGTCGGCAACAGCGTAGCATCGAGCTCGATATAAAAAACAGACCCTTCTCCATAGGTAGATTGCACCGAAATATGGGCATCGATCTTTCGAGCGGCTTCGCGGGCAATATAGAGGCCAAGCCCGGAGCCCTGTGCGCGATCGGTTCCGCGAAAGAACATATCGAATATTTTCGGCTGAAATTCCGGGCGTATACCCTCACCGTTATCTGAAATCGCAAGGATCACTTTGTTGCCGCGCGATTCGCTCGTAAGCCGCACAAACGACTGCCCAATCTTCCTGCGAAACTTGATAGCATTACTGAACAGATTCTGAAGAATGATCTTCAACCGGGTGCGATCGCTCACTATTTCTTCCGGGTTCACCTGATCATAGTCAATTCTTATGTCGCTGAATCCATCGACAAACTTCAAATCATCGAAAACTTCCTGCGACAATTTTTTAAGATTTACTTTTTCGCGAAAGATCTCTCTGCGTTTGTTCTGCGAATAATCGAGCACTTCGGAAATGAAGGACTCCAGTTTTATGGCACTTTTTTCGATCAGGTTGAACTGTTGCCGGTGTTCCTGTTCGGTGGTCGTCATCCGGCTGATGTTTACAAGTCCCAGGATCGATTTTAATGGAGCACTCAGGTCGTGCGAAACACTGTATACAAAACGATCGAGCTCGGCATTCATCTGGTTGAGATCTTTGTTGCGTTCGTTGAGTCGAAGCTCGCTCAAGCGCATGTCCGAAACAAGGCGACCGGTAATGATCGAAAACACATAGAGCAACGTGGTCCCGAGTTGCGTCTTCAGCATCACGTTAAAGTGTGGTGAAAAATCGATATGCGTTGCCGCGGGGATCACATACGTAAGCAGCAGCATGTAAGAGTTGATGAGCACGGTGGCACCGAAACCGAAACGCATGGCTACGTACAACGAGAGCACTCCGTTTAAGAACCAATAGTCAGAGAACCCCAGGAAAGTATTGACTACCCACGCTAACAACGCTACGACCACAAGCTCCAGCCACTGCAGACGTGTGATGGCTGTTGGGGTCGTTGTTATTTTTGGTCCCACAAACCAACCTCGTCGCGCCATCTGTCGGGTGAGGAAATGTAGCAATGGCATCGACACACAATTTGTTGAGATGAAATCTCCAAAGCCCGTTGTGATGAAAAGATACCAGTAGTTTTCAGCGGGGGTGTCTCCGGCAATAACAAAA
>CBHROW010000358.1:0-5693 GCA_966080355.1 uncultured Chryseosolibacter sp. | reverse complement strand
ACCAGCATGACCAGCGACATCAGCCGCGTCGCCTCGACGCCGGTATGCAGATCGCGGATGACGGCGCGCGGCATCACCATCATCGCGGCGGCGCCGATTCCCTGCAGAAACCGCAAACCGATCAGCCAATCGATCGAGGGCGCGAGACTGCAGCCGATGGAACCGAGGATGAAGATACCAAGGCCGAAATAAAGCGGCGGCTTGCGCCCAACCATGTCCGAGACGGGGCCGTAGATGATCTGGGTGATGCCGAAGCCGAAGAAGAAGGCCATCAATGTCGCCTGCGCATAGGCGATACTGGTGTGCAGATTCTCGGCCACATTCGGCAGCGCCGGCAAATACATATCGATCGTAAAGGGTGCGATAGTATCGAGGAGGCCGAGCGCCAAAATTATTGTCGGTGACCGCGAAGCTGAATTCATTATCTCAAACATGCTCATTCAAGGCCGCATTCGCAAAAGAGAAAGCATGAATTGTCGCGAACAACCAATACAATTGTCGCATCTGAAACCGTTTGAGTCCACTGATCAAATTCACCCGCTGCGGGTTAAAGCAACTTTCGAATTTATATTCTATTTTTAATGTTAAACCCAACCTCATGAGCAAACGCATCATCGTTCTCCTCTTCGCGACTATTCTGCTAACGATCGTCAGCTGCACGCAGAAGGAGAATAAGCTAGGCACAGCCTCCAACGACAAAAACAAAGTCGTACTTGGCGTGATCGACAGTCTTTACTCCAATATTCTCAACGAACAGAGAAAGATCTGGGTATACACACCGAGAGACACTACCCAAAAATATCCGATGCTGGTTTTGTTGGATGGCGATGGGCACTTTTCATCTGTTGCTGGACTCGTTCAACAGCTGAGTACCGTTAACGGAAATACGCAGGTACCGGAGATGGTAATTGTTGCGATCACCAATACTGACCGGAGACGCGATCTTACACCAACCCATGTTCGTGAAATTTTCGGAGATACTGTGTCCGCCAGGAATACGGGTGGCGGAGAGAATTTTACGCGGTTCATCAAGGATGAATTGTTCCCGTATGTTGAAAAGAAATATCCAGTCACAACTTATCGCACACTCATCGGCCATTCTTTAGGCGGACTTTTCGCGATCAATACACTGTTGCATCATCCGGAAATGTTTTCAAATTATCTCGCCATCGATCCAAGCATGTGGTGGGACAAGCGAAAACTCACAGATCAGGCTAAAGAAATTATGAAAGGCAACGCGTATGCCGGCAAATCTCTCTTTGTCGGTATTGCGAACACAATGCCTGATGGAATGCCCTATGAAAACCTGAGGACTGATACGTCAGAAGCAACGTATCACATGCGATCTATCCTCGACTTCGTTGAAACCGTGGCGAAGACAAACTCGGGCATTACATTTCATACCGAATATTATCCTGATGATGATCACAGCAGCGTTCCACTCATTTCCACCTACGAAGGGTTGCGCATATTTTATTCCTGGTATACTTTAAAAGGCATCAACCAATATTTTGACAAGTCATTCAAAGCCACGTCAGAAGACCTGATCGCGAAAATCAATACGCACTATCAAAATGTATCTGAACATTTTGGATACGCGGTGCTGCCTCCTGAAAGTAAAATCAATGGTTTGGGGTATGGCTTCCTGGGGAATAAAATGCCGGAAAAAGCTTATGCGTGTTTCAACCTGAACATTCAAAATCACCCGAATAGCGGAAACGTGTTCGACTCGATGGGCGATTACTACCTCTCGCAGAAAGACACAACCCATGCCAAAGAATTTTTCCAGAAAGCGATGTCGATACAAAAGAACGATGCTACGGCCGACAAACTCGCGAAACTCGAAAAGAAATAGGCGTACCGTTGTTTTATTTCAAAAAAAACTTCCGATAAGAATCTCAAAAATTTCGCTGGCGTATTAACGCAAAAACATATCTGCCTTGGTGGCTAACGTTATTTATTGAAATCGACCTGGTTGATCGGGATGAGATTCACATTGAACTTATGGACTATCATATTCATCAATGGATCGTTCTTGATCTTTTGCATCATTCGACCCGTTTGATTTGTGTCGTAGCCCATCACCATCTGATCGAGAAGCTGGAGATGTTTGACGGCATAGAAAAACCCGGCAATCACATAGGGGCCGAACGGTGTATGCGGAATGTCGAATGCTGTTCCCGTCATATTGAACAATGTGTTGGGTAAATATTGGCCGGAATGTTTGATGCCCTTCAACGACATATAATAATTAGCGGCCGACAAACGTGAAGCTTGTCTTGGGTCGCTCATGCTCAGCAGGCCTGCAAGGGGTTTTTGTTGCTGCGATTGTGAGATAAGAATGTCCTTTGCATCACGCTCATTCGCCACGTGCTTCCGGATATAAGCTTGCACCGAATCCCAAAACTCAACTTCCGGCTCACCATCATCTACGCGGATCATGGCATGGATGGCATAGTCCATGATTCCACACGTGATGTGAATATTGAGCATCTTCAATTCCGGATCGCTGCTGATCGCTTTTTCAAGAATTGTTCGCTGATGTCGCGGATGCGTTCGCAGCAAGTCGATGCTTGTGATCCAGTCACCCGCCAAGTAGCCATCGTAGGCATAGACTTCCCGCAGCAGTGTTTTGATCTTCGTATCGTTATAAATTCGGATGCGTTTTCCCCTGACTTCAATTTCAGGTTTTTCATCAACGATCATTCGCTCGATCTCGACCCCTACTCCACTCGCGCCAAGCATACCACAGTTCAAAGGCGAACCATCAACGATCTTCAGATCATGAACATGGCTGATGTAACTGTCGTTCGAATCTTCAGTAAGGTGACCGTGGGTTTGGATATGAACGTAATAATAGATCGGTACCTTCAAATCCGAAACATTACGCTGCGCCTGTTCGAATGTGCGCTTAATGTCCATCACAACGTCCGGAGTGACAAACGAACCTGCGGCCCGAATGACATGCATCTCAACATCGATATCTCTCTTTTTCTTGAAATCTTCAGTGACCTGACCCACCGCGTCCAACTGCACCTGGCTGAGGTCACGCGCATCGGCACAACCAATGAGAATATGTACTTGTTTTTCTTTCATTAATTCAAATTTGCGCTGTGATCTGTCAAACGCGACCGCTAAGAAAGTAAAATCATTTCGCGCTGGAAAATATTTTTTACGTCTTTTCTCAGACATATAAACGGAGCCTCGGAAAAATGCAAATCATATCCGTGAAATTCACGGAGTCGAATTGATTTAGCGTGTTGAGATCGACCGTTTTTAAAATGATATCTTTGACAGATTCGACAAATGACGAATTCTTTCCACACTCAAATACTGGAGCAGATCAAGGCTCGCTCCGGGAAGCCAACGCAACACACATTTCTCGATAGCTACCTGGGTAACGATCATCCGCGATACGCGATCAACGCCCCGGCTTTGCGCGATATTGGAAAAACCTGGATGCGAACTCAGCGCGATCTAACACCATCTCAATTTTGTACTTTGCTGGATAGTTTGATCCATGCCCCCTCATCAACCGAAAAAGTCATGGCCGGAATCCTTCTGGATAACGCTACCGCTGGCCAGCGAAAGTTCGACCCAATGATCTTCGATAAATGGCTCGATCAACTCGTGGGGTGGGCCGAGGTCGATTCGGTATGTACGGGCAAGTACACAATCCACGAGGTCCCTTTGGCGTGGAAAAAATGGAAAAAGATCCTGACAAGATTTTCAAAAAGCGGGAACATTCAGAAGCGAAGAGCTTCCCTGGTTTTCTTATGCTCCACCGTTAGGTATACGAACGAAGAAGATATCGGCAAACTCGCACTCGAGAATATTGACAGGTTGAAGGGAGAGCGTGAGGTGCTCATTACAAAAGCCATCTCATGGCTTCTTCGGAGCATGATCAAAAACTACCGCAAAGAAGTGGAAGCCTATCTGAAAGCGAATAAAGAGACGTTGCCAGCGATTGCGGTTCGTGAAACCATAACCGTGCTAAAGACTGGCAAGAAAACTTCGTGATAACAAATGGATCAAAACGCAAGGGTAGCCTGTGCCTTCGTTTGTGTTGTCAAGGAAATTTCTGTTTGATTGAAGATCTCCAATAGGTCGCCTAACGGACGGTTCTCCAGCGTTCTTACTACATCCACAATTTGCGATTGAAGACGCTCAGGGCATACCTGGTCCGTCAATTTCAAAAACTTTTCAATGGTATCGGTCCAGGTAAAAGGCCTTGTATGGAAGCCCGCATGATCAGTTTTTTCAAGCGAAAATTTGTCGCCATTTTCCAATGCGATCTCCACCTTCGTTTTGACTTCATCCGGATATGACCGCGTGTAAGAATCAAGCACGCCAGCAATAGTTACAGGTTTATGGAGGGGAGAGCCGGTATGTACCTTCACTTTTTTCAGGAGCGCCTGTACGTCACGCTGACGGATTCTCGAAGGTTCAAATTGCCGAGGGTAAACTTCGTTGTCAAGAAGAGCGACTGCTACAACGTAGAACATGCTGTGGTCGGCCTGTTCTTTTGTTTCGACAGTTTTTCTGTCGCCATACGCACCTGACCCGGTAATGTGATAAGCAGTGAGAAACGTTGTGATATTAATCTCTTTGATATTCTCTGCAGCGATCTGGTGTTTTTCTTTCAACTCCAACGCAGCCTCGATCGCACTCTGCGTATGAACTTCCGCATTGTAAGCCTTGAGCACACACCGTCTGATCAAACTGAAATCCTCCTTGGACCAATCGTGTTCGAGGTTCATTCCGAAGATCTCATCGAATCCTTTCGGCCCTTCGAACAATGCAATCGGACCCGTCATTCCTTCCCTCGCGAGAAATACAGCATTAACCGCATTCAATGCTACAAAACTCGAAGCAAACCCTTTCCATTCATACGTGTAGGAAGCGCGGCTCGTGGCCATCGGACTGATTGAACACCCCGCAATCCCAAGTGCATGCGCGGTTTGCTCTTCGCTAAGTTTCATCAGACGTGCAACCGATGCGACCATGGAATAGGAAAGAAATAATGTGTGATCGATTCCTTCCTTCATTACTGGTATCTCTTCAACGAGGCGACATTCGATTTGATAAGCAACGGCCATGGCTGCAAGAAAATCCTTTCCACTTGAACATTGAAGTCCTGCCATGGCCAGAAGGGGACCAAGATTGTCCGAGGGATGGCAAGTGGCTTCTTTTCCTAAATAGTTATCCATGAAATCCGGATACCTGATGAGCGCAGTGTACAACTGGCTGGCCCTATCCGCAGGCATCTGCAATCCGAGCACGCGACATTTTCCACCCTCGCCCAAGGTTTGAATCTGAGCGATCATTTTCCCAATGGCTGGCTTCACGCGCGCATGAATGAGCGAACCGAGCGCATCAAGCAGGTGGCATTTCAATTTCTCGACCGTTTCGCCTTCAACAGTTTCAAACCCTCGCGACATCGCGAATCGAGCAATTTGTCGGTTTTGAAGCGGTTTACTCATGGCAATGTGACATAAAAACTTGTACCTTCTTCGACCGCATATGCAATCACTCGCATTTGATGAACCGCCAGCAACGCGCGATCGTATTTGAACACAACAAAAGTGAATTAAAGCCGTTAAGTCGATTGTTCGCTTACACAAAAACCCGCCTTATGCTGAAAAATTATCTTTTGATTGCCCTTCGCAATCTGGCTAAACACAAAATTTTTT
>CBHROW010000357.1:0-5724 GCA_966080355.1 uncultured Chryseosolibacter sp. | reverse complement strand
TTCTGTGCCACGCGCTTAATGCTGGCTACTGGAAACCCATACAAGCGGGATTGCCACGAGACGCTGACTTCATTTCCTCCATGCTTCCCGGAACTGAAATTCATCCCGAACGATATCTTCTCAACACACCAGCTTCGCCTCACGCTGCTGCAAAGATTGATGGAGTTCAAATACGCGCGAGGGATTTCACCCTTCCGGTTTCCACAAAGCCAATCGTTACAGAAGGCGCAGGTGGTTTGCTCGTGCCGTTGAATGATACTGAATCAGTGATCGATCTGATTTCACATTTGAAGTTGGAGGCAATTGTAGTTGCTGATCTGTACCTCGGCAGCATCAATCATACCTTACTTACGCTGGAAGCTTTGCGAAACAGGAACATTACAGCGAAAGGGATCATTTTTAATGGCGATGCTAACGCTGAAAGCCAGCGCATCATTTTGCTGCGTTCAGGCTTGAAGCAATTATTGCACATTGAAAGAGAGAAAAGTATTGTTCGATCTGTTATTCAAAAATACGCGCACATCTTGAAAAACAACTTGCATGACAAGTAGAGAAACGGATTCAAAAAATATATGGCATCCATTCACACCGTTGCTTGGATCTCCCGAGCCATTGCATATTGTTTCCGGATCTGGCGTTTACCTGACAACTTCAGACGGTCGAAAAATTATCGATGCCGTTTCTTCATGGTGGGTGAACATTCACGGGCATTCCAATCCTCATATCGCAGACGCTATCGCCAGTCAGTCTCAAACACTTGAACACGTCATCTTCGCGGGGTTCACGCACGATCCGGCCATTCGGCTCTCGAAAAATCTGCTATCGATTCTTCCACACAATCAATCCAAGGTCTTTTTTTCCGATAACGGAAGCACAGCGGTGGAGGTGGCGTTGAAGATGGCATTCCAATACTGGCACAATCAAGGCATTGAGAAAAGAAAGGTCGTTGCATTGAATGGGGCGTACCATGGCGATACTTTCGGAAGCATGTCGGTTGGTGAACGTGGTATCTTCACGGAACCGTTTTCAAAATTCCTTTTCGATGTTGATTATATCGACTTTCCCGATGGCTCAAATGACGAACATGTTGTTTCTCAGTTATCATTGCTGCTTGAAAAGAATGACACCGCCTCGTTTATATACGAGCCGCTCGTGCAGGGGGCATCGGGAATGCGAATGTATTCACCTGAAACATTGCAGCGTCTACTCACCATCGCGCACAAAAAAAATGTGATCTGTATTGCCGATGAAGTATTTACCGGGTTCGGTCGCACGGGAAAAATTTTCGCGAGCGAATATATGACCGCTAAGCCGGATATCATCTGCTTGTCGAAAGGGATTACCGGAGGATTTCTGCCTCTTGGTGTTACTACTTGCTCTGAGGAAGTGTTGGTACCATTTCAAACTGGTGATCCATTAAAAACATTTTACCATGGCCATTCCTACACTGCAAACCCCATAGCATGCGCAGCCGCGAATGCAAGTTTCGAGTTGCTGGTTGCGCCCGAATGTCAGCACAACATCGCACGAATAGCAGCACAGCATTTCACCTTCGCAAAGAAGATCAACCATCACCCAAGCGTTAAAAAAGTTCGAAACCTTGGAACCATCCTCGCCCTCGAGATCGATAATGACGAACACACGTCTTACCTGAACTCATCCAGGAAAAAGATCTACAGTTATTTTCTCGAACGCAACATTTTACTTCGCCCACTCGGCAACATCACCTATATCTTACCACCTTATGTCATATCGAATGCAGAACTGGCAATCGTCTATCAGGCCATCGAAGATTTCCTGAACGAAATAAGAAACCCCGGTTGATGCCGGGGTTTCTTGATGATTTTTTTAATGCGCGTTTATTCCTTGAATTTGAACGAGCGTGTCTTACCTAGGGTGTAATGCAATCCGAGTTGCATGCCTACGTTGAGGTTAGCGCGCTGCCCAAAAATATTTCCCCCGTCTCCGCTTTTGATTTTATCGATCACGTCACCGTTTCGCATATCGGTAAGCGTGTAGTTTGCCCGGACTTGCGTGGTGAGGTAAAGATGTTTCGAAAGATCGATATCAAGCCCGAATGCTGCTGCAATCGCAAATTCTGTATTCTTAAAATCGTTTGCCTTTTTGGAAAGTACGTCACGGGTCGGAACATCGTTCGGAAGCTGATAGGTTCCATCACCGTTGTTTACCGCACCTGGAAACTCTTTCTGAATAGAGGCGAAGTCAACGCCCTGAGGGATCTCATATTTACCAGCTTGTGCTTTCACCGATTCCACGGCATCTGTAAGCAAATTCATTTGTGGTCCGAGATTGAAATTGGCACGAGCTCCTGCATTTCCACCGCTCATGAATTTCATAAGGAGCGGAAGTTGAATGGCGCTCACATCGATCTTACGTTCACCTTTTACTTTTTCGGCTGCATCTATGATCTGATAAACTTGCCCTTGCTTAGCCATGATCGATTCGAGCGAGAGTCCGAACTTTCTTCCAACATCTATTCCGAAGTTGAATCCGATCGGAGCCCATTTGTATGTGGCAGTTGAATTGTAGCGGGGATCCTCAGACAACCCTTTGTCGAGAACGTAGGTTGCATTCATGGATGTTGTTAGTCCTAGGTGGATGCCTTGCGCATACGCTGTTGAAAAGGATGAAATAGCCAAACCAAACAGCAACAAGTGATAGGATAAACGTTTCATGATTAGGTTAGTTTATTGGGGTAAATACCGAGTCTATTGAAAGGTAACCATTTTCCGTCACATTGGCCGGATAGCAAGTTCCTTGTCATGTATGAAAAAGAGAATAAATTGATCGGAATTCCCAGGCCGTAATTCGATCATTGATGTTTCAACGGGGGGCTCGGTAAGAAGATTTCCTTCTCCATCGTATACATATGAAAAACCTTGGGTCTTATCTTTGATTAAAACAAATGTTTTTCCGCTGCCAAAATCGAAATAGCGAATATCCACAGGTTGTAGCCCTGCAACCGGTGCGGAAAGAATCTTCTTCCCTTCCGCATCGCTTATCGACAACTGCTTCTCATCTTGTTGAAAGATCAGGTAAGATTTATTTGATTTTTCGGCAATCAGACCGAACGTTGATCGCACCGAACTCTTCACCAGCGCTTCCCTGCTTTGTATTTTTCCTTCCGGGGAAACTCTTACCCGGTATCCATCCCGCGTTACCACAACGACGTAGCTATTGGCCAGCGAATTTCCCCGTTCAAGGAACATATCACCTATGGGTTGCCCTTCAACACTGAGCGGAAACGGTTTGATCTTCTCACCACGCCTGGTCCATACATTCACGATGCCATCTTTTCTCGCAGCGACTATGTAGTCCCTGCCTTGAATGCGATAGTGACGAGGATACGTTGACAACTGGCCACCGGCATCGTTCGGCTGCCAGCCATCAAGATTCTTTCCGTCTTTGTCGTACATGAATATTTTACCTGCCTTGTCAGCAACCAGGAACCTGTATTTTTTCGAATTGTCATAATCGATAACATTGACCTGATCCACGTCAATGTTATCGAGGTGGATGGGAAATGGCTGGACATAATTACCCAGACGGTCGACTACATGAATAGAAAATTGCGTTGCAAAGAAATATTGAAGCTTGCCATTGTTGAAGAAATCTATTTGACTGACCTCGCTGATGATACGATCGCCCACTGCAATTTTCCATAGCACTTTTCCTTCCGATGATACAAGACTGAGGTCATTCAGCGAATCCTGCACGAGGATTTCATTGCTGCGATTCACATGGCTTCTCACAGAGTGAATGCTTTGAATGCCGCGTGGAAAGATGGTGGTCGTTGTGTTTGACGGTGTTTGATTTTTACGGGAAGGTTTGTAGGCTATGATGGCGTTCGTATAAAAGCTGTTGTTCAAGTGGCTGAACTGAAACGAAGCCATCCCGATCGACTGAGTGAGCGCGCGATTCTCGTTCATGAAATTTTGCCAGCGCGGCTGAAGACGTTGTTTGGTCAGATTCCATAGGCGCGATGTGTTGACATACAGGCTGACGTTGGATTCCAGCAGCGTGGTCTCGAGGAATTGATTTTGCGAAACTGATCTTCCCCACGTATCATCCGATTCAATGTCGTCAAGAAAGGATTTCAATTCCTCGGGATCCTCACCCATTACAATAACGTTACCGATCGTAGTGTAATAATTTCGTGCGAATCCCTTCGCCAAAGGCCATAACAGTTTTTGCGTGAACTTGTAAACCGGCACCTCGCGAATCTCATGCGAGCCATACGGGTCATAGAAAACGGTATCCTGACTCAGCTTGTCAGCCAATGTCATAAACGCTTTCCGCCACGGCCTGACATCAGATGTTTCGATCAACGCCAGGGAAGAAAAACTTTTCGCGCCAGCAGACTCAAATGTGCAAATCGCGATTTCGTCAGAGATTAGTTTATCCAATTCATCGAAATCAATACCCAACCCGCGGCTGACCTGATCTAATGAATCGCGTTGAGTAGACTTATTGATACGAGCAAATCGTTTCAGATCCCGAGCAAATAATTCACCACTACTGATGCCATAACTCTTGACAGCAACGACCCGGTTCGGAATAAGATTCTTTAACCCGAACGATACCGGAGACTGATGCTGAAAATTTGAAAGCAGGTAGTCCGAGTTGTTGATGCTATCAGTGCTAAAACCGTTGAGCGTGATGGCATTGTCCGACCCTTTGATATCGAGCAATGTTGATCTGCCAAGTTCAAAATCAAAGTGATCGGCCCCAATGAAAATAGAAAGCAGATCACCAAGTTTGCGAAGCTGCAAATACAGGTTGCCGGCATCATCCTGAATCGATGAAAATTGGAGTTTACCAAAAGTTGACTCCGGACCGGAATTACTTTTCGATTTGTGCTCCCGAATGACGTCTTCTATAAGGAAGGGTGTAAAACTTCCCACCCAAACTTCATCGATTTGTGCGTAAGAAAAAACTGCTCCAACAGAACGCACCTCGACAATGTTAATCCCATTGAACAACCTCTTGGCCTGACGAAATCCCTTCAGGTCTCCAAATTCCAACGGATCTCGAAAAGTAACGTAATAGATCAGATCGAAATCGTCCTTCTTCGTAAGGTGAACAGAAGCAAGTGCATCCCGCGATTGTCCAAACAACTTTTTGATACGAGACACAATAGAATCCGCAGGCTTTTTATAATGCATCGCCCGTTCGATCAGCTGCCAAGCCGATGATGTTGTTGCATTGGCTATACAACTTGCACAATTTCCCTTTTCATAAACGATTACAGCATCATGAGGAACAAGATCCCATGGCTTGATAACATTATGCTTAAGAAATTTGGAAAGATAGATACCTGCGACTGCGAGCAGCACAATGGAGAGTGTAATGATCAGTGGTAGCTTCTTCAACTCAGGCAATTTGAGGGTTGAAGATACATGGCTATGACTCAATTGACAACACTGGAATCTCTGGTGTCTGTGATTGGCTTCGGATTCGTTTAAGCGATACGCAAAACCACATACATTCCTCCATTCAAGTCAGGCGACTTAACCACCGACTGCTTGTAATGTTTTTTTGGCGTGCCCTTCACGCCTTCGCGCGGTTTACCAGCGCAATTGAGGTCGCTTGCCTGCGAGCGCTGCAACCGTGCAACCGTGCGCACGCAAGCAGGCTTGCCTGCGAGCTCACATTCCACTTCGGGCTCAGACATGCCGCTCAATCCCTCACGCTGAGAGTGAG
>CBHROW010000356.1:0-5727 GCA_966080355.1 uncultured Chryseosolibacter sp. | reverse complement strand
AAGAAGAATTGTCGCTAGCCATTCAAAATGAGCCAGAATATGAAGGCAAGTGCCGCATTAAAACAGCTGATGGCCACGAGAGGCATATCAGTTCAAAATTCGTAGTAACGCGAGATGGCAATAACGAGGCTGTCAAGTTAAATGGTTTTTTACTCGATATCACAGACCTGACCAGGCACACCGAGAAGATCGAGGAGCAAAACAAGAAGCTCAGGGATATCGCCTGGATGCAATCGCATGGCGTTCGGGCACCGCTGGCAAGGGTCATCGGGCTTATTAATCTTGTCCAAAATCATCCCACTGACGAGGATGATAAAAGCAAAATACTTTCCATGATCGTTCAGTCAGTTGAGGAACTCGATTCACTCATCAGGGCGGTTGTGCAAAAGACGGAGGAATTACCAGAATAATATGGCGCTCAGAATAATTATCAGCGATGATGATCCTGTGATCTTGTTTTTACACAGCAGGCTGGTAGCTGAAAGTGGGTTGGACACTTCTCCGCTTCAGTTTGCGGATGGAAGCGAAACACTTTCCTATCTCGAGAACAATAGTGATAAAGGCAATACGTATTTCCTGTTGCTCGATATCAATATGCCGGGAATGTCGGGATGGGATTTGCTTGATCAGATCAACCGCAGAGGTCTGGATGGGATCAAGGTGGCTATTGTTTCCTCTTCTGTTAATCGCGAAGACCATAAACGAGCTGCGGGCTATCCTCAGGTTGTCGGCTATCTTGAAAAGCCAGTCAAAGCTGCGAGCTTGCAAAAAATTCTGGAATTCACTGGCCCGAAGGTATCAGATGGTAAAATTGAGTAGTATGAAATGAACATGAAACTCGAATTACCGCCAGACTATGATATCATCAACAATATTTCGAACGCGGTCATTGTAACTGATCTGCAGGGCAAAATTTTATTTATGAACGCTATGGCGCTTCGGTTGCGTCCTTTGCATAAACCCCCACTCGAAGTTGACAGAATGATCCTCGAATGTGTGCAAAAAAAATGGAAAGATATTGTTGAGAATATTATTAACACTGTAGGCACAAGCAAAGTGCCTGAAAGCTTTGAAGCGGAATACGTTATCGAGGGCAAGAGAAGTTTTTTTGATGTGCTCTGTTGCGCGATACCGCGGCAAGGTTTGGGAAACCGGCTGATGTTCGAGTTTAAAGACATCACACTTCAAAAAATTTACCAGGAAAAAACCCGGTCGATTGCGCACGATATGACCAATCTGATTGAAACCATCAATGCAGTGGTGATCGGTATCGATGCCAGAGGCTTTATCGTGGCCTGGAATAATTGCGCGGAAGAGCTCACCGGATTTAGTCAAGCTGATGCACTTGCCCGGCACTTCACCGAGCTTTTTACCGATGGCATGAGCCAGGATATTCTCTTTGGAATTATTTCCGAGGCCATGATGGGAAAGACTGTTTCCAATCGCGAGCTGCCTTTGTTGACGAAAAAATCGAAGCGACTCAACCTCCTTATTAATGCCACTTCACGGAAAAATGCTGACATGGAAATTGTCGGCATTATGGTGATTGGATTGGATATCACTGAGCTAACAGAATATAAACATTCGCTGGAGAAGAAAGTGCTCGATCGGACGGAAGCGCTCGAGCGCGCCCTGGAAAAGGAAAAAGAGCTTGTCGAAGTAAAGAAACGTTTTGTCTCAATTGCGTCTCATGAGTTCCGCACGCCAATTTCGGTGATCAGGCTTCAAACGGAAGCGCTAAAAAAATTAGTGAATCATACCCACCAGGCCGATGTTACCGCACGCCTTAGCCGGATTCACGATCAGGCTGAACATATGTCTGTTCTCCTGGAGGATGTTCTGCTGATCGGAAAAAGTGATTCAGGCAAGATCGGTGTCAATATCGAACCGATTGAGTTGAGAAGTTTGCTCATGACTATCATTTCTGATATCGAGAACACGGCTGGCAAAAGCCATCGGGTATCGTTCACATGTCCAGGAAATGAACTTCATATCAATAGCGACAAAAGCCTGCTGCGAAATATTTTTGTCAATCTGCTGTCGAATGCGATCAAGTTTTCTCCAGGACGTGACGTGGTCTATTTCACGGTTGATCGGCAGGGTGAACAGATCGAATTCACCATCTCCGATGATGGGATTGGAATTCCGGAATCCGATATCGACAAGATCTTCCAGCCATTCAATCGAGGAGCCAACGCCAGAGCCATCAAAGGAACTGGCCTCGGTATTTCTATCGTGAAAAAAGCGGTTGAAGCATTGGGCGGCCGGGTATGGGTTGAAAGTAAGTTGAATGTTGGAACCAGGTTTACCGTGCAACTCAAATTTAATAATTAACACAATGGCAACTGATCCTGAAAAGAAAATTAGAGTTTTACTGGTCGATGATCACAGGCTTTTGCGTGAAGGGCTCAACGCACTTCTTACTACAGACGACATTGAAGTTTGCGGCTCATTGAATAGTGGCGAAGAAGCCGTCACCAATGCACCCGTTTTAAAACCTGACATCGTACTTATGGATATTGTCATGACAGGTATGACGGGCATAGAGGCCACGCGCTGGATCAAGGAATCGAATAATTCGATCAAGGTAATTCTGATTTCCTCCGAGATCCGGAAGGAATTGCTTGAGGCAGGCATTCAATCCGGCATCGATGGATATCTGCCTAAGGATGTTTCGAAGGTTACGCTGCTGGAGGCCATCCGGGCGGTTTCAAAAGGCGAACGTTTTTTCAGTGAGGCTGTCACCAAATTGATCTTTGAAGATTTCTTTCAAAAAACACAAGCGGTGTCCTTATCAGGAAAGATAACGACCATAAACGAGCTGACTAAGCGGGAAAATGAAGTCCTTTCGGGATTGGCATCGGGAAAGGGAAATCGTGAGATTGCCGATCAGCTTTTCATCAGCGTAAAAACAGTTGACACACATCGCGCGCATATTCTCGACAAACTGGGACTTAAAAACAATGCCGAGCTCGTCAAGTACGCAGTTAAAAACAATTTGGTCAATTTCGACTGAGCCTGGCCATGTTCAGTAAATGCAAGTGGTATTGCTCCCTTCGGGCGTTTCGATGGCGATGTCATCACAATTTGTGATGACATCCCCGAGTCAAAGATCTCGCGTGGTTTCAGACAGATCTTTCCACTCTGGATTGAACTGATCGATAAGTCCTTCTTTGAATTTTCGCGATTTTGCCTTGAGGTAATTCTCTCGCGCAATCGCATCGACTGGCATGGGATACCCTTCATAATAAACGAGTTTAAAGAGCTTGTATTGGGCTGTAAAAGACCTTGGATTCCTGCTTGTTTTATGTTCTCTCATTCTGTCGAAGATTCGTGTCGTTACTCCGACATATAATGTTGTATTCCGCTCATTGGTCATGATGTAGATCCATGCTGAGTGCATATGTTGTTCCATTGTTGATAACTTATTTGCTGAACAATTTTTATTTTCCACCTTACGCTTCCCATCTTTTAAGTCCGTCATTCAGAGCTTGCTCTTCCGCAGGAAGGCATGCGAAGAACCTGTAGCCGCACGTGCCCTCAATCGAGCAGCATGCGAAGAACCTGTAGCCGCACGTGCCCTCAATCGAGCCGCATGCGAAGAACCTGTAGCCGCACCTGCCCTTCAATCGAGCAGCATGCGAAGAACCTGTAGCCACGTACGCCAATCGCGGTGATGACGAGCCAGGGTGCCCTTTCCATTCCTATTGCCGTGTAGATCCTGTGCTCGATCCAAACTACTGCCACTACAGTTTCTTCGCATCGACATGCTGCGCATGTACGAAGCTCTGAATGACGGTGAGAGGAGCGCGTTCACTCCCCGCTCTGTTCCTGCTCGAAGCTTCGGGCGATGCGCTGCAGCTGATCCATGGTCATGTAGATCTTGCGTTTGCCGGTGTAGTAGAAGGCGAGGGCGAAGCCGAGGTTTTTGATGATGTTGAAGGCGTTGTGGATACTCCAGAATGCTTTGAATGCTTCCGTGTCTTGTGTGCGCGCCATTGAATCAAAAAGGAAGAAGATAACAAGCGCCACAAAAAAGTAAACGAACAACGAGGCGTTGAAGATCATGTTGCTGAGGAGATGGGGATCGAAATAACGTTCAGTAACCATACGTGGGATATTGAACACGTAGAACATGGCGTGGATCACAGTGATCACGGCAGCAGTTGTCCAAAGACCCGTGTAGTGTTGAAACAATCCGTATTTTGCTATCGAATAAATCAATACCGCGACATAAATACCAATTCCTATCAAGGCGATCGGTTCAGATTTCTTGTTGTAAACGAGTTTGAAATAGAGCCAGGTGATTACTGCAAACTGCATTGTGTGGTAAAGATTCGCCAGGATAGGAGATCCGATATAGAGTAGCAGTATGTCCGTTATCCCTGATAAAATAATCAATACACCTACAATATGATTTTGAATTGGGATCTTTACCATCCGTCTCAAATAACACCAAAGGAATTACAACCGAGAGAATGGAGGCAGTGCGGAGAAATTCAACTACGTCAGGATTCATGTTGTAGTTTGTAAGTCAATTTAAGGGCAGTAGGGCGGACATGGACTAGACATGTCGTAAACATTGACTTGAGCCTTGGTTCTACCGTCAGTCAAATCGTTAAAACTCCATGCATATAGAAGGAGCAGTGATTGCCCGGCATCATCGATTGCTTCTTTGATCTCGATCTTCTCAAACGCATCGTTCGAAAGAATAGTCTCAAAAACATGGCGGCCGAAAAAGTGCGACCATGGACCTTCCGGGTTCGCAGCCATGTATTCGTCTGCCCAGTGTTCTGCGGTGGAGAGCTCGATCATAGCATCAGCGTTGGCATCAACCACGATGTCATTCTGCCAAACAGATTGCCCGCTCTTGTACGGTACACTCAGAACGTGATGAGCTTCTCCTTCAAGCGCATGATAGAAGAAGATACCATCGTAATCGCTCATCGCTGTAACAATGGATTGCAATTGAGCTTTGCTGATCGTGAAGGTGGAACTCTCTTCGCGGGATCCCGATTGGGTTGCACGTGAAGTCCAGCGCTCAGCTTCTTCCATGGTGATGGCACCACCCACTTTTCTCAAAGCATTTTCCTTAGGTGGTGACGATTGATCTGGATCCTGGCAGGTGACGAGTGTAGCACTGAGAATGATAAAGCCTAAAATTTTTTTCATGACCGGAGTTTTTGTTTTCCGGATCAAGTCAATTCGCTTCTCTCAGGTGATGATGATTTTAATGGACGGGTGTGCAATGATATGCGATTAAGTTGAATTGGAGAGTGGTTGCCGGATAATTTTTTTTATAAACTGGAATTCTCCGGTGACAGATGTTGGAAGGCCGGGAGCCGGGGGCCAGATGCCAGGTGTGTTGGAAGCCGGTGCGGGGGCTGAGTTGGTTTTTTTAATAAGACCTGCTCGGGTTCTTGGCATTCACTGCGAAGCAAAAGCGCCTGCTTGCATGCCTTCGACCAGCGCTCGCGGGCAAGCGACCCGTGCGCGGTACGTGCGGTGGCGAAGGGGCACGCCCACGTCAGGCGCTCGATGCTGAGAAACTAGATTCTGGACACCCGGCTAACTGGCAACTGGCACCCGGCAATTATTTCTGAAGACTACTCTTCTTAATTCCATAACTAAAATAAATAACCACCCCAATCACCAGCCAGATCACCAGTCGGAGCCAGTTCGCTTCGCCCAGCGTATACAAGAGCCCGGTGCAAACAAAGATGCAGA
>CBHROW010000355.1:0-5729 GCA_966080355.1 uncultured Chryseosolibacter sp. | reverse complement strand
GAAGGCTGTTTTGGTCTTTTGAATCGTTTAAACGTGCAAGAGCGAATGACTCAACGGCTACAAGGCAGTCGTGGGCGAAATATAAAGAGAGCCATGAAGAGTGGAGCCTGAAAATATATTCGTATCAATCGCTCTTGAGATACTATTACGGCCAGGAGGTGGAATCTGAATTCATCACAGATGTTTTCAACCCCATGGTCAGATATGGACGCGACATTGAACTCTATATTAGTAAGCCTCAAACGTCTCTTGACAGCATCCTCGAAGCCACATACGTCAATCTCAGAAACACCAACATACATTTTGTAACGAAGATCTATCGACAGATCGAGTAGTGCGCAGGCAACAACTACCGGCATCTCGCTGTTTTCGGTGAGGCAGTCATTCTCCTGTGCGATATCTAACGTCTGCTTTTCCTTTTCGCAAAACCGGCATCGATCATTCCGGCTTCATAGAGTAGCGCTCTTACCTGCGCTTCATCGATGTCATCCGGCTTTTTAAAATACATCACGTAAACCTGTTTCCGCCCTTCGGATAGGAGTGTGCCGTCTTCATTCGCCATAAGGTTGCCATAGTTGAATCCGAGCGTAACACCCTTGGCTTTGCGCTTCTCATCTTTGTTGCTGCCGTTCGACAACGATGGAGGCCAGATGAAACAGATAAGCCTGTTATGTGCATAAAATGGAATGTTGAAATCGTAGTATGTTTTTTCAGTTGCATAAGGGAGGCACTCCAGCACGAGGGCGCGAAGCCGTTTCACCAATACCCGCTCCTCGCGAGGCAACGCTGCGATCACCTGATCGATATCAATAGCGCCATGCATAGACGCTAAGCTATAATAATTAGGAATGATTTGCAGAAATCAGTGATTAGGGACTTGGATTACGCATTAGGGATTAGATGGGATTAGGCATTGGGGATTAGGCATTTGAGCCAACTCGCGAACGCGGTTATCACGACAGGCTGCGAACAAATCAGAAATCGAAAATTAGAACTGACACGATAAATCCGAAGGTGCCCAAACCCGCAGCGCAGCCTATCGCTGTTGAATAGGCATTAGGCGAGGGAAGCACACGCTTGGATCTACAAGTAAATCAGATGAAGTTCAACCCCGCGCAGCTCACCCTTGATCCTGTGGCAAGCACTTAATCGCGGAGGGCATTTCATATGCCTTGCTCGCTCGTTGCGTTCTCAGTGGAATATTCTGTCAGATGAGTGCTTCACATTTCACTCACGGGAATCGCCCTTTAAGCAGCACCTGCATTTCTGATTAACAAGCAAGTCGATCTCTATGCGAGCAGTGAATTCACAACACACAAAGTCTCCCTTTGCGTTTCCCGCATTTCTGTCCCGATATCGCTATCCGACCTTCGGCACTTAGTCTAGTTCGACCCGAAAGACCTCAGCATATAGCACACGGCCACATCGAGCTGGGCAAAACGCAGGTACTCTATCATGCTGTCCTGAAAGAACTCCGGAAGACCAGTCACATCGCCTTTTCGCGTGAGCCGTCCCGCACCCCAGCCGACAAACCCTTCGACACCAAATCTGCGATAGACAAACTTATATCCTGCTCCACCACCGACATTAATAATACGTGCATGGCCATTAAAATGCGTTGGCGTATTTGAGTTCATGTACTCATCGCGGTAGGAGATGTGACGAACAGCAGCGTAGGCAAAGAAGCCACGTGGAGCGCCAAACTTTTGTGTGAAAGGATAATATCGTGCAGCGCCAATCACACCGAGGCCGCTGACTTTATATTTTTCATAGCGGTTCAGTTGCTCATTGATGTAGTGGCCAGCTTCAATGGAAAGTTGAGGGCTGAAATGCTTGTTGAATGCTTGCTCGAAGCTCACAGTATACAAACCATCGATGATCCGGAAGGTTTGAAGCTTGACGGCAGCATTATGTTGTGCGCTGCTGTAGAAGGTTATAAAAACAATTGCTGTGGAGATGAGTAATCGGGCCTTAGAAAACATAGATGGGAGGATTTGCTTAACTAACGCTAGCCCACAGTATTTTATTGTTCGGTGGAAATGCCCGCTACAAGGTCACACGTTATCTGGAATGGTGTTGTAAGAAATCAGAGATTAGAAACTGGAAATTTGTATTTCATTGCCTACTGGAGCGAAGCGACTTGCCCACTGCCCACTATTGCAACACGCAACTACCCGTTAATAAGTTCTCTCGGACTCACCTTCAGTGCCTCAGCAATTCTAAACAAGTTGGTAAGAGATGGATCTATCCTGTTATTGACATAGCCATGAATGGAGTTGTAACTGATCTCTGTTTGTTGGGCAAGCCAGTATGCAGATCTTTCCTTTTCGATAAGGACCTCCTTTATGCGGTGTAATCGTTTGGCCATGGCCAAATGTACACGATGTGGAAATATGATATATATAAGTAAAAGAGTATAGTAATTGCTAAGGATAGAATTAAATAAGTATATATTGCTTCCTCAATCGCATTGAGTATCCTCATGGAAGATCACACAATCGAAGCCATCGTTCTCCCGCCTAACTCAAAGCTCAATGCGCACATCATCGAACAGCTCGATCAACTTTTTCAATACGTTCCGCCAAACCAGATCAGAGACACCATCATCGAGCTCTACAACATGTACATACTCCACGAGCACAAAGAGCTCCCCGAAGACTTTCACACCACAGCTGAGAATGCTTATTTATTGATTGAATTTTTGAAGATAGCGGGAGAGAGGTGAAGATGATATCGGCAGCCTTTGCAGGGAGGAATCTCTGCAGTGCAAGAACATCAGCGAGAATCACGGCTCGATGAGTTGAATGGAGAAAAGCGAACTCTTAATTTGGAGATTGCCCCAATGATTTGCCTCCCTGACTTTTGAACCACTCATTATATTGCTCGGCAAACCGGATTACATTTTTAACGCTCCCTTTCTCCTTCATAAAGGCCGCAGCCAACTCGGGGTTGTCAGCCATAAATCCCCGTACAATTTCCTGCGAGGCGTCTTTATCTTCTTTCCTGGTAAGGAGTTCAAAATTCAATGGCTGCAAACCGGACTTATCCTTTTCGACAAAGTGATAGGTGACTTTACCTGCTCCCTGTCCAACGCCTGTTCCCTGACTTCGCAGGGAGCGGGAGTAAACGCAGATTTTTCCACCTACTTCCTGCTTCACAAACCAATCCACCGGTATGGATTCAAATTCCCGAAATTCTTTGGGAACGGGTTTACTGAAATACAGGTTCTTACCTTTAGCGATATAATAGTGATCGATGTCACGTGCCTCTATTCTTTCCCCCGTCTTCGTACTGCTATTCTTAAACCTGATGAAGGTTACGTCCTGCCATGTCACCAAGCCACCTGCGACCTCGCCATTCTTAAAGTAAACAATATCCTGAGCTTTGATGTGGGTTGGCAATAAGAAGATAAGGGCATATAATGCGATGACAGGAATTGTTCTTTTCATCTAAATAAGATCGTTTTCTTTTCCCACAATATATGTTCTTCCTGCAATCGACACAAAAAAATCGGTTGACCAGGCACGACTGGTACTGAAAAACAGCCCGGATGCTTTGATCGATTTCAATGTTCCACTTGTGAAGGATGGATTTAGGAGATTTGTAAAACGATTGTGACGTAGAGCTCACCGCGGAGGCGCAATGACGCAATGTTCGCAAAGGAATGCAAACGTAACCTCCGCATTCACTTCCCGCGAGATATTCGATTTGCATTAACTGCATTTTGCTGCGCACCACCCATCAAATCCAAGCAATAGCGCGACTACGCTCTTGGAGTCCTACGCTTTGCGTCCTCCCGAACCGCTGTCGCTAATCGGGATCTTCGATCCGCTCGGTGCTCCATATAGTTTCAGTGAACCTCAGCACCATGGCACGAGCTCTGAGTCGCACGCGTATTTTGAGTGTGGGGACAATTCAACCGACAGAGCAAGCGTTAATGACCACGTCACCAAAGCTTCTCTGCGATAAAATGTATTTTTGCATTTGCATTTTCTGCATTCCGTTGAGCACTGCTCATTTTCTCCAAGCAATAGCGCGACTACACTCCATGAGAACCACGCTCTGCGGTCTTCGCGCTGGTGCTTGATAAAGTTTCAGTGAGACAAGGCACCGTGGCGGGCCATTAGAGACGCACCGGTATTCGACCTATGGGAGCAATGCAATCGACAGAACAAGCGTTAATGACCACGTCACCAAAGTGTCTCTTTGCGGTAAAATGTATTTTTGCATTTGCATTTTCTGCGTTCCTTTGAGCACTGCTCATTTTCTCCAAGCAATAGCGCGACTACGCTCCATGAGAACTACACTTAGCGTCCTTCGCGCTGATGCTCTATAATGTTTCAGTGAGACAAGGCACTGTGGCGGGCCATTAGAGACGGCACCGGTATTATACCTATGGGAGCAATGCAATCGACAGAACAAGCGTTAATGACCATGTCACCAAAGTGTCTCTCTGCGTAAATATATTTCTGCATTGAAGGGCTGCTGGTCTTGACCGTTCGGGCTTCCGGATGACGGAACGTTTTATTTAAAACGCCTCACGTAAAACGATCTGCGATGCCTCGGCCACCGCTCGGAATAAAAACAGCAGAGACCCAATTTCTTCGGTCTCTGCCTATTGATTTCCGTTTGCAAATATCTAGTTAGAATAATTGCGAAAGGTCATGTAAGCGCTTAGGGTTGGTCGATATGGCACATATCCCAGATGCAGCTAATCGTGTCAATAATGTTCGACAGTGACACGCAAGGTTCGTCCCGGTTGAGCTTACAGTTAGAATCCAGCGTTTTCAAGCATAAGACAACAGCGAGGCCGATACCAGTATCGCATCGAAGAACGGTTGGCGGGATCTCCGTTGTGAGCTTGCCTTCAATAGCGCTTTTAACCTTAAGTGCAAAAGCCGCTGCTGCCGGATCCTGGCCGATTATTTCCGCCCGGTCTCCCGTTGCATCTTTCAGCGATAAAGGAATCTCTTCGCTGAGGGACGCGATAATAGGAGCTGCTACATCCATTACTTCCAACAAGACATCAAGTTCCTCTGAAGTGACTACGTGACCTGCACGCTTCAGTTCTGCCAAAATGAGTTCGCGGCCTCCTGTGGTCAATGCAGTGCGGTAAGAATGATCGCCAAGGACTAAACGTGAGTCCAGGGTTTGGATCTCGGTTTCCTGCTGTTGCAGTTTGTCCGGTTCTGTTATTAAGCCCGATTCAAAATTTTGGCAACCGAGTACCATGATCAAAAGAGCTACGATAATAAGATGTTTCATTTTTTTGAGTTTTAATTGTTACCGGCCAAGATGAACCGTTTTAACTGCCTGGCATTTTCTATGAAGCCCATTTAATGTTGCATAGAATTCAAATGGTTGGGTTAGTTATTGCTATCGCGAATAGTTGAACCAATCGCGATCGGTTCGCAAAAACAGCCCGATACCTTGATCAATTTCAACGTTCTACTTATGAAGCATGGATTTAAGAGATTAGTAAATCGGCTGTTGATGTGTATTTACACAAAGCGATTCCGTAATGTTCGCAAAGGAATGGAAGCGTATTACCCAACCTGCCTTCCCGCATTCATTTTCGCTGCGACTGATCTTCGATTTGCGTTAACAGCAGTTTTGCATTTCGTTGAGCACTGCTCATTCACTCCAAGCAATAGCGCGACTACGCTCCATGAGGACTACACTTAGCGTCCTTCGCGCTGATGCTCTATAATGTTTCAGTGAGACAAGGC
>CBHROW010000354.1:0-5745 GCA_966080355.1 uncultured Chryseosolibacter sp. | reverse complement strand
GAGGCATAAACGAAAGAGCCCGATATGAGCCTGGTGAAAGATCATCAGGCTTTTTTATTCGGCAGTGAACAACCCATTGGTCGGTCGTATTAACAAGGGCAGTCAATTTAGATCTTCACCTTAACTGAGAGGTTGATCACTCTCCCATCCAACGGTCCCCATACCGGGCGAAACGTAGGCGAAGTTACTTTACCATCGTACAGCGGTTGAAATTTAGCTTGCCTGGCATCAAAGATATTCTCACAATTCACGATCACGCTGCCGAAGCCAAATTTCCGCTCGACCATGGCAGCCCAAAACCAAAAATTCGGCACGCGCGTGCTCGGATACAAAGTATTACTGTTGTAATAATACAGGCTGTTATAGATGTACTGGTTGGCAATGTAACTTCCTTCTATACCGGTTCTCCATTTACCTTCAACCGCGTAAGCGAGCGTGGTTGAAAATTTATCTTTCGGGTTGAACGGCATCGGGTTACTCAATACGCGGCCCGATTGAAATGCCTCGGTATGATTATATCCCAGGTAAAGTTCCCAGTTCTTATAAGTGCCTTGCACATAGCTATCAGTTCCAAATGTCAGGTTTGTGAAGTCTTGATTCTCGAGATAACTCATGCGCGACAATGTATCGGTGATCACCCGAAGTGGATTTGTTATTCGCGCATAGTAAAATGCCTGGTTAAGGCTGATCTCAAGGTCTTCTGCAACAATGGTTACGTAGTTGATATCAGCGTTGACACCCACCGAACGCTCGGATCTCACCAACGCGCCATTATTGATCAGCGTTGGATTCGGGTCCGTCATCGAAAGTAAGTTTGGCGTCTTGTATCCTGCTCCGGACGCCAGCCGCAACGATAACTTATCTGACGGCTTGAAGAACAAGGCAATTCGAGGAAGCACAAAATACCCATTCACATTGTGATGATCCACCCGCAGCCCGGTTTCGATTGAAAGTGTCTCGGTGACCTGCCAATCATCCTGGGCGAACAACCCTGCGGTCAGGTAATCGTAGTTGCCAAAGTTCACACTATCAGAAGCAGATTTCCTCAATGATTCGGTGATGAGGTTGGCACCGATAACCAATGTGTGCTTACCACGTTGACTGCGGTCGCTCAACTCTGTATAAGACGAATATTGCTTTCCTTCAAAACGAAAATCAGGCACAAACCGAACAGGAACAGCCAACGTTCTGTTGTAGGCGCTGACTGCAGTTTTAAAAAAGAGAACATGATCATTGCTCCACGCGTGTGTGTATTGCGCATCGAGCACATTACGCAAAGTCTTTTCAGTTCTCAGATACGGATGAAGGTTCGTTGCTTCATGCTTCACGGCCGTCATGTCGCCAGTCCTCCGATTGTCAATCGTGGAAGTCAGGCCGATATTGAATTTCGATCTATCGCTTAATTCAAAAAATAACCGGGGATGAACGATGTAGTCCTGGTGCTCCGGAATTTCTGTGAAGCCATCTTTATTGACATCGATCGGTGATTTTACATTCGCACCGGCAAACAAAGTATAGCCTGTTTTTTTTCCGAGTTTTCCCGAAAAGAAAGTATTTAGATTTTTTTCCTTCAGCGTTGAGTAGTTGAATAACAAAGTTGCCTGAGGCTTTTCAGCAGGCTCTCGGGAGATAATGTTGATCATTCCGGCAATGGCGCCACCACCATACAACGTTGATACGGAGCCTTTAATGATCTCTACCTGTTTAAGATCCAGCGGAGGTATGGAGAGCACACCAAGACTCCCTGAAAAGCCGCCATACAACGGCAAGCCATCACGGGCAATAAGGGTGTACTGCGGATCGAGGCCTTGCATGCGGATGGCATCGTTTCCATTCACCGGGTTTGTGCGCTGAATGGTGATCACGGCAAGATCGCCAAGAATGCTGGCAACGTTTCCGGGAACCAATGTGCTCTCTTCATCCATCTCTTCAAGCCCAAGCACTTCAACTTTCAACGGAAGATCCTCAATGCGCGAATTTGTGCGTGTAGACGACACCACAATTTCGTCCAGTTCCTCTTCGAGTGGTGTGAGGCCTATCGTTACTTCGTTGTTTGCTGCCGGAATAGTTACGGCCACAGTTGTATCTCGGTAACCTATGAAACTCACCTTAAGGTCAATTGGGCCTGAGGACAAATTCTGAAGCTCAGCAATTCCATTCTTATCCGTTGAGCTTCCATCCAATGACGACAACACAACAACATTGGCGCCAACCAGGTTTTCGCGAGAATGCTCGTCTATCACTTTAACGCGCAGTAAATTTTGACCCGTTAATGTTGAAGCTGAAAAAATGAATACAAGCAGGAACGAAATGGAAAATGACTTCATAAAATCGCTAAACGCACCGTGCGTCTTAAAATCAAATCAAACATTGTCACAATGTAATAAAATCATCACTGCCACAGCTATCGACAGCATAAAACTGAAATAGTTTAACGCCAGGTGCGCATCAATGTATTTACTCGTGCCACGGAGAATTGAGAATAGCATTGCAAAAATTCTTTTGCTTAAAATCCGCGATCATGTAGGCACAGATGTCGGAGTTGATATTGCCATAGGTAGTGGAAATCTTATGTTTAAAGCCTTCAAAAAAAGTAGGAATGATAACATTCTTAAAGCCGGTGCGCGGATAATGTTTGACGATCTCGACACGCTCAATTTCGGATAGCTGATCAAAACCTCTGCCGACTACATCCAGGGCAACTCCATAGTTCAACAAAGCCACTTCAGCTTCTTTGTGTTCTGCAATTCCCGGTGTTGTATGCAATGCGATGGCATCCCAAACCAATTGCAGCACTTGTTGTGAAAGTCCATGGCTCTTGAGAAAGTCGCGGGCTGCATTCGCCCCGTCCACTTCAAATCTCTTATCCGCACTACTGTAATGTGGCGTGAGGCCCAGGTCATGAAAAGTTGAACTGACAAACAAGATCTCCGGATCGTACAGGATCTTATTTTTCACGCCATTCAATGACGCGAACAAGAATGCACGCAACGAATGATTGTAGAGAAATTCGGTTCCGTGTTCAAGCAACAATTCGGTGGCTTGGTTCGCTATTGTGCTGTCGGGTATTTTGATACCGGCAACTGCTCCAGGTCTATTGATTGGCATAGTTACAGGTTTGAAAACTAAGAGAAATTTAAGCTTTCGCAGATACTTTCATTATCGACACTTGTTTTTTTGTTTGCCTATACTGGAATTTAATGGATTTATAGGGCAGCCTTTCTACAGGAGCATGCGCAATTCTTTTCATCTGCTCCCCTGTACATTGTTTGGTATGCCTGCCGTTTCGGGTACACTTTTTTATTGTTATTCCTTGCTAACCTTTCTCCTATGAAAATTCTCACCCAACAGATTCTGTCAACAAGAACAATCTTGCTGATCTTCCTGGCTGCAGTCGCTCTTTCTTGTTCCATTCGAAAAACATCATTTCCTGTAGGAGTATACCCTAAGGATATGCCCAAAGTCCCTCAACCTGATGGTTCAGCAGCTTGGGTTCCGGAGGGTTACAAAGCAGAAGTCTTTTTGAAAGATCTTCTCTGGCCTTCGAGTATCGAATTTGACGATCAAAAAAATATTTATGTCGCGGAAGCTGGTTATGTATATGGTGATCCATTCGCACCGGCAAGGATCTTCCGTATCACCCCTGAAGGAGAAACGAGCCGCTATGCCGAGGGATTCAACGGGCCGATAACGGATATTTTATGGCACGAAGGAAAACTGTTTGTCTCGCACCGCGGAAAAATATCGGTTGTCAATGCTGACGGAACCGTGAAAGATATTGTAACAGATCTTCCGAGCAGCGGAGATCACTTCAACAATGAAATGACAATAGGGCCTGATGGCAAACTCTATTTTGGCCAGGGCACGGCAACTAACGCGGGAGTCGTGGGTCTTGATAACTGCTATCCTTACGTCTGGCTTCTGCTTCATCCTGATGTTTATGATGTTCCTGCGCAAGACATGAAGCTTACATCTGAAAGCTTTTTAACACCGCATCCTAACAATGTATTGTCAAGACAAGGCAGGTTATTAACACTCGGTAGTGATGTTATATATGCAGTAACCAGTGTTTTCAATCGTAATAAAAAAACTTCGATGCTAGTCCGCACAAGGGCGTTCCAGCCATTTGGAGAAAGACAAAAGAAAGTACAGGGCCAGGCGAAGGCAAACGGTACAATATTAAGAGTCAACACAGATGGTACCGGACTCGAGGTCTATGCCTGGGGGCTGCGTAATCCGTATGGATTGAAGTGGGCGCCCGATGGAGAGTTATACGTTACCGATAACGCCTATGACGAAAGGGGAAGCCGGCCCATCGCTCATGCTAAGGACAATATCTTTCGGGTGAAACAGGGCGGTTGGTACGGATGGCCGGATTATTCAAGTGGCATACCTGTTACAGATTCTCAGTTTCGTCCGGAGCGAGGGCCAAAACCTAAGTTCCTGATGAGAGAACATCCACCGGTGGAAATGCCTTGGCTTATGCGTCCTGAGAATGCTGCCGTAACAAAATTTGATTTCAGCAGCAGAGATTCTTTTGGTTTCAAAGGACAAATGTTTCTTGCAGAGTTTGGGTCGGGCACACCCCTTACAGCTGCGAAAGAAAACCGGAACGGGTATACTGTTGTAAGAATCGACCCGCAAACAAAACAAGCTTATCCCTTCTTGAGCAACAAAGTAAAAGGACCATCCGGTGATGAATATGTTTCTACATCCGGGCCTCGCCATCCTGTTGAAGTAAAATTTTCACCAGATGGAAGTGCGCTCTATGTTGTTGACATTGGAGTAATCGGTTTTGAATTGGCCGGTGCAGGACCATTCCCTGTTCCTTCGCCCGGAACAGGCGTGATCTGGAGAATTACAAAGGAAGGGACATCATCGGAAGATGCACCAACGAATCTAAGTGTAGCACCAAAGAAAACCTCGGAAAAGAATTAAGACAAAGAATCATTGGCCGGCAGGCAAATCTCCGGTGCAAGTCTGAAGCTGTCGTGAATTCTAAATGCATTTCAAACAAAAAAACCTCAGTCGATTTGACGGAGGTTTTCTTTGTGAGTGATCCGCTGAATCTGATGCGGACCATCAGGCTATTTTTTTAAAAAACTGTTCATGTACTCCGAAATTGTTGTTGTTTGCATCATCAGGCTGACGTGTCCCTGTGAGGGGACAATGGCCAGCTGCGATTTTGGCATCGGCTGAAAATCTCCCACTACTACACCGCCCAGCAATTGATACGTTTTGATCAGCTCAATTTTGTCGAGGCCGTCATTGTCGCCTGCGATCAGCAATACGGAGGAAGTGATCTTCGCAATATTAGCATCACCGATATTGAATGTTACCCCGGCAAAAGCAATCATCTGCTCCAGGAACTTTGTCCATTTTGTTTTGTCCGGTGCCACTGCATCGTATGCCGTCTTCATAGGCGTATTTGCAAAGAGTTCCGGTTTCATATTTTTAAAAGCATTGGTTATCTCGGGCATCCAGCCGCTGCTTTTATAAGTGGAAGAGATGATCACTAATTTTTTTACGCGTTTTGGACTTTGCGTAGCCAACTGGTAAGCTACTGAGCCACCCATACTGTATCCTGCAACGTCAGCGCTATCAATTTTCAAATGATCCATCACACCCTCCACGTCACGTGCAAATGTTGCAAGGTCTAATTTTCTATCCGAAAACGGTGTGCGCCCATGTCCCTGAAATTCAATAGCAATTACTTTTCTTGTTTTTGATAATTCAGGTATCAGT
>CBHROW010000353.1:0-5756 GCA_966080355.1 uncultured Chryseosolibacter sp. | reverse complement strand
CGTTTACGTATGGGATGAAGCTTCGGGAAATTTTATAGAAGAAAGCTGGGCACCTGACCAAGCAGAATTCAAATCGTTCTGGAACATTTTTCTTACCGACCTGAGAAAACACCTCGAATCAAAAGGATGGTTTCAAAAAACGTACCTGGGTATCAACGAAAATACGATGGAGCAAACGCTTGCCGCCATCAAGGTCATCGATGATCATTCGAAAGATTGGAAAATTACTTATGCAGGAAATTGGCATCAGGAATTGACCGATCTGCTTGACGACTTTTCATTCCTCTATGGATTTGAACCGAACGCGGTCGAATTGCAGCACCGCAAGGACAAAGGCTTCACCTCGACATATTATGTGTGCTGCAATCCTGCCAAGCCGAATAACTTTGTTTTTTCTCCTCCGGTTGAAGGTCGATGGATCAGCTGGTACACTTCGGCCATGGGCTACGATGGCTTTTTGCGCTGGGCATATGACGCGTGGCCTGCCGATCCGCTTCGCGATGCAAGACACACATTGTGGCCTGCTGGCGATTGCTTCCTCGTTTATCCAGGCGCTAACTCCAGCGTTCGATACGAAAAACTTCGCGAAGGGATTGTCGACTTCGAGAAACTGCGCATCATTCGCGAGCGTGCGGCTGCTTCTAAGGACAAGGAAGTAAAAAAACTGCGCGATGAATTGGACGCACACTTGAAGTCGCTCGTCACCGAGAAAACTTTTGATGAGAATAAACTTTCGGCAGACATTCGCAAAGGCAACGAGCTCATCGAAAAACTAAGTGCATTCCTGAAATGACCAGCCGACTTATTTACTTCGCAGTTGTTCTCTTAGGATCCGAATCATTCGGTCAGAATTTGCGCGTTTCCGAGCACAATGAAATCGTGCTGACGCACAATCTTACGCCTACAGGACCGGTTCCGACCGCATTAGATCCAAACGGGGTTTATCCTTACGTGAGCTATGCCGAAACTTCGAACAGGCCTGTTGCGAAGAATTACAAGCTCGTGACGTTGGAGAATGATCATGTCAAGGTTACCATTTGTCCGGATCTTGGCGGGAAGGTTTATTCGATGATCGTAAAGCCGACTAACCGCGAAGTACTTTACGTTCCAGGGCTCGTGCGTTACACAAGGATACTCCCTCGCTTTTATTTCATTGCGGGCGGAATCGAGGTCAGTTTTCCCATCTCACATTCTCCATCGCAAAATGAAACGGTGCTTTACAAGATCGACAAAACGAAAGACCGTATTTATGTAACGTGTGGTGAGCGCGAGCTGAGATTTGGCATGCAGTGGTCTGTGGAATACTCGCTCGGAGCCAACGATAATTTTTTGACGCAACGTGTGCTGTTTAAAAATCCCGGATCGAAGAGTTATCCATGGATGTCGTGGTCGAATGCCGCGATACCTGTTTCCGATGATACTCGATACCAGTTTCCTAATGGAGAAGTCTTGTCGCACTCCTCGCGGATTGATACGATCGACTGGAGATCACAAGGACCGAAAACCGAAAAACAGATTGGCGAGATGACTGGATATTTCTGGAAAACGAAAGATGTCAACGCCTTTGGTGCCTTTTCGCCAGCCTATCACACAGGGCTTTATCACATCGCTGACGATCAAGTGGCGGGAATAAAATTGTGGAGTTATGGATCAAAGAGTGACAGCGCATGGGCAACTCTGAGTACTTCAAAAAAACAACGCTATGCTGAAATACAAGGCGGACCGATCGGGGACCAATCAATCAAACTCGAACTTCAGCCTGGCGAGATGAGAACGCATACGGAATATTGGTTTCCAGCCGACAAGCAGGTAGATATTTATGATCTAAGAGTTCCAACGCCAGGGCTACGAGCAATTTCTCAAATTGAGTTATTCTCATATGCGAGGCAAGCAGAGGTGAGTCCATGGCTCGTTTTAAAGGATGCATTTGCGAAGAAATCGAAGGTGCCGGAGTTACCTGCTATCGAACAAAATAATTGGGCACCATCGGGAATGGAAGACCTTGCGCAGCCATTCGAATGGGCATTGAAAAATGCAAGCGATCAACAACGATCTTTGGTTCAGTTTCACTATGGAACATGGTTGGCCGGCATCAATAATACAGACAAGGCCATCGAGCAGTTGATTGCAAGTAATGAGGATGTAGCGAAAGCGCTTCTCGCACGTCTGTACAAAAATAAAGGCGATTTTTCGTTAGCGCGGAACGCATATCAGCAAATTAAAGCGCGCTGGCTGGCGTTGCATCCGCAGGTTGTAGTTGACCGCGACAAAGTGCTGCGGTACTTCGGCCATGAGGCGCTTGGGGAACGCGCGCACTGGTTGAGCGAGGTTTCGGCATCACCAGACGAATGGATCATCGAACGTAAAGTTCAGCTTTTGATCGATGAGCAACGGGTCGGTGAAGCGAAAGACTTGTTGCTGTCCGCCAAATTTCAAAAAGTACATCAAACATATAGCCGCACTTTTCTGTGGAAACAGGTCTGTGAAAAACTAAATGAACCGTTCTTCCCAATCCCTGAGTCGTTGGGAGAAGATCGACTGGCAACGTTTGGCGCTTATCGTGAATTTGAATAACATTATCTCATGAATTTCAACATCGATGCTACCAATCAAAATACTTACGATGCCATTGTGATAGGCTCGGGTATCAGTGGAGGATGGGCTGCGAAAGAACTGTGCGATCACGGGCTGAAAACACTGGTGCTCGAACGCGGCCGCAACATCGAACACAATAAAGACTACCCGACCGCCAATCTCAATCCATGGGAATTCAAAAATCGTGGTCGTGTCGACCGGAAATACCTGGATGAAAATCCGCTGATCAGTAAGGCCGCGGGTTTTGGTGAAGACACCATGCACTTTTTCATCCAGGACAAAGATCATCCGTATGTTCAGGAAAAACCTTTCGATTGGATACGTGGCTACCAGGTCGGTGGAAAATCGCTCACCTGGGGACGCGCAACCCAACGCTGGAGCAAGCATGAATTTATCGCTCCGGCAAAATTCGGTTATGGGCTAGACTGGCCAATCCGCTATGAAGATGTGGCACCATGGTATTCGCACGTTGAGAAGTTCATCGGCATCTGTGGAAATAAAGACGGCATTGAGGCTATGCCTGATGGTGAGTTCCTCCCGCCCTTCGATTTGAATTGTGTCGAATCACATTTTCGCGATAGCCTAAAAAAAAATTATAACAATCGGTTTCTTGTTCATGCGCGATGGGCACATCTCACGCAACCCCAGGAAATCCACCTGCAGCAAGGCCGTGGAAAATGTCAGGCGAGAAATCTTTGCATGCGTGGATGCCCATTCGGTGGATATTTCAGCTCGGTATCATCCACGCTGCCCTGGGCACAACGCACCGGTAATCTCACGATTCGCCCTCATTCGGTCGTTCATTCCATCATTTTCGATGAAAAGAAAAACAAGGCGTCAGGAGTGAGGATCATCGATGCAAACACGAAAGAGTCGATCGAGTATTTTGCAAGGATCATTTTTGTGAATGGTTCAGCGTTGAACAGCAATCTTGTTCTTCTCAATTCAACATCGGCCAGATTCCCGAACGGATTGGGGAATGACAACGGCCTGCTTGGAAAATATGTATCCTTCCATAATTATCGGGCAGGCATGTCTGCTGAAGTTGATGGCTATGAAGACAATTATTATCTCGGACGAAATCCCACAGAGCCCATCCTTGCAAACTATAGGAACCTGGGCAAGCAGGAGATGGACTATGTCGGGGGATTCACTACGTTCATGGGCGCATATCGAACGCGCGGTGACCACAACGAACTCGAGAAAGCTTGCGGAGCAGAACTCAAAACCATCATGGCTAAACCGGGTCCGTGGAGAACGTACATGTATATGCAGGGCGAAACAATCCCGAAAGAAACCAATCACGTTCGCCTGAGTAAAGATGAAAAGGATCAATGGGGAGTTCCGTTACTCGTAACTTCGGTTGGATATGACGACAATGATGAAAAGATGATCAAGGATTTTACTGCTTCCGGAATAGAGATGTTTGAGAAGGCCGGTTTCAAGAACATTGAACCTTGGGATTCGAAGCAGGCGCCCGGACTTGATATTCATGAGATGGGCGGATGCCGGATGGGACGCGATCCCAAAACATCGATGCTCAACAACTGGAATCAACTTCATCATTGCAAGAATGTTTTCGTCACCGATGGCGCTTGCATGACCAGTACGGGAAATCAAAGTCCTTCGATCTTGTACATGGCGTTGACGGCACGCGCTGCCAATCACGCAGTTGACGAGCTCAAGCGACTCAATCTCTGATGGATTTTCAGACTGTTGAAACCTTCAGCGTAGGATTCGGTGTCATGTTAAAAGAGTAGATGCGATCGATCTCACTCACGTAAAGTATGTGGTTGAGCTCGCGATTGTCACAGGTGTCTATTTCCACCAGCATAACAAAATGATCGCCCTCATCTACATCTTCCGTTATCTCTTTCACAAAGCACAGCATCATGGCATTCCCAATGGCGCTAGCCCAAACGCCCAGCGCGCGCTGATGTTGATGGCTTTCTCGCAGTGCTTGCAGTATTTGATCCTTGCTGGTAACGAATCGCGTTCTCCCAAAATCATCCATAGCTTCACATTTTACCTCTTTTGAAAAAAAATCATGAGATGGTTTCCATAGTCATCATTTTTGATGTGGCCAGTCCAGAAAATGAAAAGAGCAAGGTCATAATTGTCGCTGGACTGCAATAAGACGACTTGAGCGACAGTAAGGAATGAATGCAACCTCGGGGTTACCTCCGAATGAACGGCAAAGTCTCCACAAATTGAATGTTACTTAGTGATTGTTTCAATCGCTTTTTGCGGTGGAGCAAAGAACTCCACTTTCAACTCAGGTTTGCCCAGCATCACGATGTCGCTGGCGTTGCCGAGCACTTCATCGATGAGTCCGTAGTTTTTTGCCTCAACGGCATTCAGATATCGGTCGCGAAGGAAGAACTCTTCGATCTCTTTCCAGGAATGACCGGAATGTTTGCCAATAAGATGAAAAAGTTGGGCCTGCAGTCTTTCCTGTTCATGCGTTGCAATACGAACATCTTCGGTGTAGCCTTGCGCTCCGCCACCGGTTGGGTGCATATGAACAGTGGCATGCGGGAGCGCATATCTTCGCCCGGTGGCGCCAGCACAAAGTAATGCAGTGCCCATGCTCGCAGTAATACCCATGGCTACGGTCGAGACAGGAGCCTGGATCATTTGCATGGTGTCGTAGATGGCCAGACCCGCATAAACAACTCCACCGGGACTATGAATGTACAGATTGATCTGTTTTTTTGGATCAAGACTATTGAGATATAGTAGTTGCGCCACGATCAGGTTTGCTGAAACATCATTCACCTGTGTGCCCAGAAAAATAATTCGTTCTTTGAGTAGCAGACTATAGATATCATAGGCCCTCTCTCCATGGCCGCTGCTGTCGATGACCATAGGAATTACGCTGGCATGTGTTTGCATGACTAACTGAAGATTTTGTGAACGATTGCTTTAACCGGAGATGCTGACTCAGCAGCGAAAATTTCGTGGTGAAGATTTTCCAGCCTGGATTTCATCTGCTTACGATGAAACAACCGGATGATACGATAAAGAAATTTTTGTGAACGAACGTTGTCAGCGTGATCGCTATCGATGAGCTGACGCGCTTCAAAAATCAGCTTGTCCTCGTCAGACATCGAATTTAATAAATAGCGTTCTGTCTCTGCGATGTTAATCAATGAAGTCTT
>CBHROW010000352.1:0-5774 GCA_966080355.1 uncultured Chryseosolibacter sp. | reverse complement strand
TGCCTTCAATATTCTTCAACACGATGGCCGACAGGTGATGATTTCGAAAATTGCCTGCCGCGAATGAGCCTTCCACAGAGGCATGCTCGATACGCGATTTATATTCCGGATGGAAGATCGTAGCATCGCGCAGCCCGAAATTCACTGTGAATGATGGTGTCCGGGTATTGCTGATCTCACCTTTGAGTTTCGAGCTGAAGTAAACATCGCCACGGCTTTCATACTTGTCGAGGCCGCGTGCTAAAGACTCCGGGAGGAGTGACACCAACGTTTGAATGTCGGTGTTTTCACCTTTCGTTTCAATGTCTATCAAGTTCCGGGTCTTCCAGGAATACGATCCGTTGACCGCGAACGAGGTTTGTCTGAGCTTCAATGTTGAAGGGTGAATTGTCAACGACTTTTGAATATCGTCATACTGAAGGTCGCTTTCTATCTCGAAAGTCTTTCCTGCCAGGAGCGAGATGTCGTCAATGATCATTTTTTCGATGGAGAGCTGTCCGTCAGCTTCAATAAAATATTGATCGTTTTCTGTTCGGATCGATGATGTCATCGAGCCACTGGAAAAACTCATGTCCTGGCCGGTGCCCAGATCAACGTAATGCACCAGTGTATTGGCAAGTTTAACATCGCGTAGCTCAAAAGCGATAGAACCTCCTCCTCTCTCCCCGGTTTCTTTGATAATCGTGTAGTTATTCTCGCCCTTCCGGTTAAGTTTGAGGTTCGTTTCGCTGCCATCTACCGTCAGGCCCTTGATGTTGAATACACCCTGATACGCATCGATCGGGTTCATCTGAAATGAAATGGCTTTGGCCGTAAGCAATGGATATTGCCCGTCATGACTGTCTTCCACATAAACATCCTTCATCACGATCGACAGCCGGGGAAAATCTTCCAGGATTGAAACTTCGAATTTGCCAACCTTGACGGGCGTGTTCAGATGCTTGTTGGCTTCACGAATGAACTGGTTGATGATCCGGTCTTTGAAGAGGAAAATGGATAACGTGACCCCGATCAGCAAAACTGCCACCGCGATGCTTGTATACACCAAGACCTTTTTTAACGTTTTCAAGACAAAATGCCCTCAAAAATAAACGGCAATTTTCAATCCACTTCCGTTCAAACAAAAATTATCAGATTTCTTTAACCCGGTTGGGGCTGAATCGTTCTAATACGATTACCAAACTGGGCTTCATGTATTATCTTTGATAGGTTGAAAAAGCTTGTCTCCATATTATCGGTCTTTTTGGTACTCTTGAATGTGATGGGCTATTATGGGCTTCTGGTCGGGCTCCAATTCAAGAACGATCTGGAATGGGAGAAGCGTATATCATCCGGTAATTACAACAAGGACCAGGAGGTTTATGTGAAAATCCCCGCGTCACAAATTGCTGGCTACACAGAACCTTTAAATCGGTATGATGGAGTTTTCGAAAGTGAAGGTTCAGTTTACAAGCTTATTCGTCAGCGTGTTCATCGCGACACGTTCCATATTGTGGCGGTGAAAGATCAAACCGGAACGTTCATCAAGCACGCGATCGCTGAGTATGCTCAAACTTTTTCCGATCATACTTCCAACCATCAGCCGCAATCGCTGATCATACTGCCCATATTCCTCCGCGACTATCTCGGTGCTGCATGCACGATTCAAAATACTTCGATGGGCTGGACTGGTGACGTAGTTCAGAATCCTCTCGTAAGACTTTTCATTGACAGCTTCGCGGTTTCCGTTGTTCATCCTCCGAACAACATCGCTTAATCCCTTCTCTCACTTTTGATCGAGAGACACTTGGAGCTCATTTGTCTCCTGATCGCATTTCTCATGTGAGCTCAAGCCTCACGAATTCAAAATTTATTTGTCATGAAACATTTAAAGTCCATATCGACCTTAACAGGATGGTTCGTTTTTGCCATCGCGTTCATATCGTATTTCCTCACCATGGAACCTACTGCAAGTTTTTGGGACTGTGGTGAATTCATAGCTGCCGCTTATAAACTGCAGGTGCCGCATCCACCCGGAGCACCGTTCTTTCTTCTTATCGGACGGCTGTTTTCATTTTTATCGTTTGGAGATGTAACGCGCATCGCATACTGGATCAACTTCAGCAGTGTGTTGGCCGGTGCGTTCACGTCCATGTTCTTGTGCTGGTCTATCATCATGCTGGCGAACAAGATGAAACATCCCACTGAGCGCTATCGTGATTGGATTGGGTCTGCAGCCGGACTTATCGGATCTCTCGTCTATACTTTTTGCGATACTGCGTGGTTTTCAAACGTGGAAGCGGAAGTGTATGCAATGTCGTCTTTCTTTACTGCCTTCGTAGTATGGGCCATGTTGCGTTGGGAATCTATCGAGGATGAATCCAAAGCCAATCGCTGGCTGATCTTCATTTTTTATTTAATGGGATTGTCGATCGGTGTGCACTTATTAAATCTGGTTACCATTCCTGCGCTTTCATTAGTCTATTATTTTAAACGATACAAGCCAACGCTTTGGGGTGCAGTCGTTACGCTCTCGATCAGTCTCTTCATCATTTTTGCAATCATCGAGATAGTGGTACCTGGACTTCCATCGTGGGCCGGTGCGTGGGAACTGTTTTTCGTCAATAGCGTAGGATTACCTTTTGGATCCGGTGCAGTGCTTTTCGGATTCACCATTATTTCCGGAATAATTTTCCTGATCATTTATTCACAGCGAAAAAAGCGAGAGGTCCTCAACACCTTCGCCTTGGCATTCACTTTTATATTGATCGGATATTCAAGTTATGCGACTGTCGTGATCAGGTCGGGATTCAACACACCGATCAACGAAAATGATCCATCGGATATCATGAGCTTCGTTCGTTACCTCAAGCGTGAGCAATATGGTTCGCGCCCGCTTTTCTACGGACCTTATTTTACAGCCAAAGTAACGAGCTGGGAAGAAGGTGCACCCGTATACAAAAAAGGAAAGGACAAGTATGAAGTCACTGATCATAAAGTGGAAGTTGAGTATTCCCCAAAAGATCAAACCATTCTTCCGCGCATCTACAGCTCCGATCCATCACATGTTCAATCATATCAGGACATTCTTGGGTTGAAGAAAGGAGAGAGGCCCACGTTTTCTGACAACATCAAGTTCATGTTCAGTCACCAGATAGGCTGGATGTATGTGCGTTATTTCTTTTTCAATTTTGCCGGTCGCGAGAGCGATGAACAAAATGCAGAATGGCTGAGCCCTGCACAGTGGTTCAAAAAAATTCCTTCCATGTTGAAAGAGAACAAAGGAAGGAACAACTACTTCATGCTTCCGTTTGTGCTCGGTTTGAGCGGTATGTATTTCCAATTTTTGCGCGACACAAAAAACTTTTATGTGGTAGGATTGCTGTTCATACTTACTGGAGTTGCCCTTGTTGTCTATTTGAATTCTCCGCCCAGCGAACCGCGCGAGCGGGATTACATCTATGTGGGGTCGTATTACGCGTTTACGATCTGGATTGGCTTCGCGGTAGTTGCCATGGTTGAGATCATCGAAAGGTTTATCAAAAAAGAAAAACTTGCAATCGCTACGGTGACTTCGGTTTGCCTGATCGTACCGATGTTGATGGCTTCGCAAAACTGGAACGACCACGATCGCTCTAACCGATATTTCTCTGTTGATACGGGCGTGAACGATCTTCAGTCGTGCGAGAAAAATGCGATTCTGTTTACGGGTGGAGACAACGACACCTTTATCCAATGGTATGTACAGGAGGTTGAAGGCGTGCGGCCCGATGTGCGCGTTATCGTGACAAGTTACTTCAACACGGAATGGTACATCCGTCAAACGATGCGATCGATGAACAGGTCCGATGCTTTTCCGTATACGCTCACCGCATACAACTATCGACAGGGTGGACCGAATAATCCGTATCTGCCATACTTCGATGCGAACATCAAAAGTATGGACCTCAATCAATTCCTTGACTTGATAAAAAAAGATCACAAGGCGCTTCGCATGTACCCATCTGCGAATGTCATTCCATCCAAAGACATCGTGCTGAAAGTGGATGTTGAAAAAGTGAACAGGCTGAACATCGTACCAAAATCACTTGCGGGCCTGATCGTTCCTGAAATGCATTTACGTTTAAAAGAAAACGGGCTCGAAGTAAAGGATCTGGCATTTCTCGACATTCTCGCAACAGCAAACTGGGAAAGGCCCTTGTATGTAACACCAACCGCCCTTCGTCAATTCAATGTCGATATCACACCCTATGTAGTTCGTGAGGGAAACGTGTATCGCGTGCTGCCTTTGCTGAATCCGGAACCACGTCAGGAGCTGGTCAATGCGGAGAGAGGTTATGAAAAAGTGATGACGAAATTTCAATTCAGGGAGCTCAACAATCCTGATGTGTACTATTCGGAAGATTATCGAAGAGCTGTTCAGAATCATAGAAATAATTTGAACACGCTGGCTGAGGAGCTGATCCTTGAAAATGATTCCGCGCGTGGCGTTGAAGTGCTGCATCTCAACCTGGACAAGATGCCTGACAGTGCGGTTCCTTATGATGCGACCCACCTGGACACGATCCGCCTGTTGTTTGTTGTGGGTGAGCGGGCTCGCGCCATCGATATTGCCGAGACCATGAAAGCACGTTCGCATGAACTCGCGAAATTTTACATGGATGAAGGACGTTATGGGTACGATTTGAACCTGAACATGGCAATCCTGGGTGAGATCAGCCGACTCTACTATATTAATAATGAGTCGGAGCGGGCGAAGGAGGCCGAGGCGCTGTATGATGAATTGGCCAAGACGATGAAAGTGAAGAGGTCGGAGATGTAGCCAAAGAGCCGGGACTTGCAAAATGGAGTGTTTTAAAATTATTTTTTTTGCAGAAATAGAATTCTCTTATACATTTGCAGTCCCAAAACGGAGCAATTGCTGCAAAGTGGTTGATTTCCGGCTCTCGGGAGCTTAGCTCAGCTGGTTCAGAGCATCTGCCTTACAAGCAGAGGGTCGGGGGTTCGAATCCCTCAGCTCCCACTAAGAAGAAGAGGGTCACTTACTCAAGAGTGACCCTTTTTGCTAATTGAAAACAACATGTGAAGGGTACTTTTAATTCTGCGCTTGAGCGCTTTCCTGCGCAATTTGTGCAGGTGTGTGATGAAAAGAGGGCCATTGCTGGTTCGGTAATGACTCTGATCAAAAATTAGGCATCAATCCGAACAGCAGAGGATTCTGCTTAGATCGCTGAGAACTCAATTTCACGCTTGATGATAGCCTTGTGCAGAATATCCCTGCAAGCTTTCCTTATTTTTTTGTAAGGTTTTGTTCCGAATGTTCCTGGGTACGTTTGTTCGGTCACGCGATTATTCCCTATATGAAAAATAATCATGCTATGGGAGTAATTACATGGTATTGGATCATGGATCAAGCTCATTTTGACCGCCCTACCTGTGTCAGGAGGAGAGTCTTGTACAATGATTTCCTCTGGAGAATTTTCGAAAGCTTTCCGAACCTTTAGGGTAATAATTGCGGAATCATATTTTTCAAGTTGACCACCCTCCTCAGAGTTAAGTAGCACATCTTCCTCTTGACTTATGCTGTTGTTATTTCCACTCCTGTTAAATGATACCTCACGCAATGAAATTGTTTCGTAAGGGACATCAATGTTATGATTGCCAACTCGCCAATACAACTCTTCTTCATCCTCAAAGGAAGGGATCGTGGGTTTATTGTTTTGATGTAATCGTTCCGGAATATGAGGAATGTTACACAAAGGCACTGGGACGAAGGTTTTTTTAAAATAATAGTT
>CBHROW010000351.1:0-5779 GCA_966080355.1 uncultured Chryseosolibacter sp. | reverse complement strand
TTTTATAAACATTGCATCTCACTCGAAACGAAACATATATTCCCCATTAATAGAATTTGTCCGCCCGGGACCGAAAGTCTTCTCACTCCATGAGAGCTTGACTTCAAACAAGCTGGAAGTGAGTGTCGATATTTCCACGTCAACACCATCACCTCGCTTGAAAGAAGTGGCCTGTGTGTCAGTGAACTGCCACGTATCTTCCGACTGCCAAAGCGCACCTCCATTTGAAGTTTTTATGGAATTGTCGGTGAAAGAAATTGTCAGCCCGGAAAAATCCTGCGTGTGGTCAAGTCCATCGACCTTCACGGAACTGATCTGCCATGTTTTGCTTTTCAGAATTTTAAGAGCCATTTCCTGCGCGCTCGGCCCCTCTCCTCCTCCATCGCATGCAGCGAAAATCAGCGGTAATGCCAGCACCATTATCATTGCGATCCAGGCAAGTCTATATGACGTTTTCATAATGTATTATTCTCCATTTTTTTTCGAGATAGAGATTGGCTTTCGTGTTGCTGAAAACCAATCTCCTTTAATTTATTTTTTTGAAAATTTTGCCCACTGCACGTTCCCGTTTTTGGTAACGCGGAATAAGTAAATCCCGGGCTTCAGTGAAGTGACATCAACGGAAATCGATCCATCTGTCGGTTGTGGATTGACGTGGTGTAACGCTCCGGATACATCGATAATATCCATGTTCGCATCCGTCTCGATCCCGCTTATGGTAAAGAAGTCGCTTGCAGGATTAGGATATAAGTTGAGCGTTTCACGAGAAATGCTCAGTTCCAATGCAGTGATCAACACTTCAAAGTTCGAAGAGAATTCACTCACACAACCATCGACTGTAACGCGCACTTTGTACGTACCCGCTGATGCAACGTTATAGTTCACTCCCGTTGCACTGGCAATCGCTGCGTTGTCGAGATACCATTGATTGCCAGAGGGCGCACTTGAAGTAAGAACAGGGTTAGATGCATCGTTGAACGAAGAAGAGATAATCGGTACCCGCGGCTTTATACAAAAACTTTTTTCAACGGCTGGAGCTGCGTTGTATGACGCATTACCGGTCTGACTTGCTGTAAGCGTTACGTGCCCGGCAGCATTGATTGTGATCTGACTGCCTGATATGCTCACTTTGTCTGAAGAGGATGTTATGGTGATCGGCAATCCTGAAGACGATGTCGCCACGACCGTGAAGACATTGTCTCCAACCGTTTTATCACTTATCGCCTCGAAAGTTATGTGCTGTCCAAGTTTTGCAGATGTATTGTCGGAAAACTCACTCGCACAGTTGTCAACCGTAGCCTGAACTTTAAAAACTCCGGCTAACGCTGGCGTATACTTGATGTCAGTTGCATTGGCAATGACCGAGCCTTCAAGATACCATTGGTTGCCCGAACTTGCGCTGGATGTAAGTATTGTATTCGCATTATCATCCGTTGCCAGTGAGATCTCAGGTTTAGCAGGTTTTATGCAGAAGCTTCGCTCAACCGGGGTAGCTGCACGATAGCTTTCATTGCCGGGCTGGCTCGCGGTGAGCATTACTCGTCCTGCAGCATTGATCGTTACTTGTCCATCGGAGATCGTCACTTTATCTGACGAAGGCGTCAACGTTACCGGCAATCCGGATGTCGATGTAGCAACAACTGCAAAGGTGTTATCTCCTAAAGTTTTATCGCTGATGACTTCGAATGTTATCGTCTGTTCAGTTTTTATACTGACATTTTCGTTCATCACCGTAACGGCAACATTACCTAAGGCATCAAAGCCATTGAAACTGACGGAGTAGATCGCGCCAAGCACTAACGTTGGGCTGTGGGTAAGGGTAACGCCATCATGCACCCCCTCATTCAATTCGGAACCACTCAGATGCAATACCTGTGGACTGTTCGGGTCTTCCGTTCCGCCAGTGCGCGTCCACGTAACAGTTCCTGATTCCAAGGTCTTTGAAAGTGTGTAAGAGATCTGTGTGTCGTTGGTATCTATCGTTGTGTTTGCGCCAGGAGCAGTTTCAGAAAACACCGGGGCAGTTTGATCGATGATAAAGCTCTCGCCACTTTCAAAAATGGAATTGAGTGCATTGCCATTTAAATCGTTTATGGTTGCATCGCTGCGCACATCAAGACGTACGGTACCATTTCCAACAACAGAAGACACCTGAACCCTGTACACCGCGTCATTCATTTTTGTGACCAAAATATCTCCCACCGTAACACCATCGACCGTTGCTTTGAAGTCGTTGGGATTTACACCGGTCACAGCCTCGCTGAACTCAACGCGGAATCTCAATGTCGATGCTTTCGTAAGTTCGATCGGAGGTAAAAACCGAGTGCTCGTCAATGTAATAGGAGCGCTGAAGTCCAGTCGTGCGATGCCGGCTCTTGGTTCGTTGTTGAAGGTATCGAAATCACCCGCGATGAGCAGGTCTCCATCGCGTTCTGATGCCATTGAAAAGATATTTCCGTTCGCGCCAGGATCAGGCGCAAAGGTCTCGTCACCTGAACCATCTGCATTCATACGTATGAGGTAGCCGCCATTACCTGCTACCAGGATCTTACCATCGCCCTGCATTAAAAACGCAAGCGGCTGAGGAACTCCACCGTGAAATGTTTCGTCCACTGAACCATCAGCATTCAGCCGAACGAGGTTGTCGCATTGTATAAAGTTACACCCGAAAAAAAATCCACCTACGAGGATCTTGCCATCGCTCTGGATGCTCATCGGGCCAATCGATGCAGGGTTGAAAGGCACCCACATCGATGGAATGTTGAATGTCTCATCGGGCGAGCCATCTTCATTCAGCCGCAAGACATGGCCTTCCTGAAAACCAGCCTCATCTTCATAAGTGCCGGCAACCAGGATCTTGCCATCGCCTTGCACAAGCATCGACTCAACACCCATTTGGAATTCGGAAGGTGCCTGAAACACGAAGCTATCATCCCAGGTACCATCGGAATTAAGCCGCGCAACGCTCATCGCAGGATGACCATCGTACGTTTGAAAATATCCACCGATCAGAATCTTACCATCGCTCTGCACTGCAATCGCCTTGATGGTGTTGTTTGCGCCATTGCCCGGATGAAAGTCAGTATCCACTGTCCCATCAGTATTCAAACGCGCTATACCCGGAGTGAGGATTGCATTGACGTGAGCGAATTGGCCCCCTATGAGAATTTTTTCGTCACTTTGAATAGCAAGTGAGTTTACGCCAGCATCAGTTCCTGAACCTGGATCGAATGTATCATCCAAAGTTCCATCCGGGTTCAATTGCGCGATGCCCGCTCGCTGAATGTTGTTGTACGAACTAAAATATCCACCAATAACTATCTTGCCATCAGATTGAAGACCCATCGCGCGAATTCCCGGAAGTCCCGTTATACCAGCTGCAGGATCGAAGTCAAACGATGGGTTGGCAAGTGTTAAGCTGCGATTATATCGGACGTTTATATTTATCACTTCCTGCAGGGGCGCGCCATCAGTTGGCGAAATTCCATTGAACGCTATCGTATAAATGGATCCGTCAACGAGCGTGGGATCATCGGAAAGAAAAATATTCTCGTGCGCACCCTCGTTCAATTCCTGACCCGCCAGCACCTGAACGTGAGGGCTGCCCAAATCTTGTGCTCCGCCCGTTCGTGTCCAGGTAATTGTGCCCGATGAAATTTGCCCAGACAACGTATAAGAAACTCTCGAGCTGTTGACGCGGGAGTCTGCAGCAGGCGATGTCGATGAGAACACAGGTGGTGGAGGCAAGAAACGATAGACCTGTCCTGACGCGGGTTTCGAATCAATGGTCACAGTCTCCTCCTGCGCTGATGCTGTCGGATCTGCCGACAAGTTATTCAATGATAAAAAGCTATTGTCGATCTGATAGGCAAGGCCGACCGAAGCTGATGGGTCTGACAATTGACCGGGCTCTTGTTCATAGATGTATTCGATAGCACCGGTGGATTCATATAGTTTTACCTGAAAAGAAATTCCTGCATCAGCAGCCTGGTTATTCCATTTCCAATGAAGCCACTCGAACGTGAACACTTTGTTTGGCGATTCACCAGTGGTTACAAATGAGGCTTGACCTCCGCCTCCATTGAGGTCGTCCCAGAGTGGCGCCAACAGCGGTCGTGCATCGCTGGTACGCAGGTCGTTCATGTCGGTTATCTGCGGAGACAGATTCACGTTGAAGGATAAAAATCCATTCGAGCTGGCCTGCACATTATTATAGGTCTCACCGTTGAAATTAAACTCGAAGCCAATGGGAATTAAAAAGAATGTAGAATTATCCGTCTCGATCCCATCGACCGGTGAGCTTTGTGTTAAGGGAGTAAATGTTCCAGACGTAGCTTTGAAGGTGTAAGAAGAATTTGAAGGTTGAATCGTATAAGATTCGCCCGAGGTAAAGGACGTGTTGAACGATACATCATCGGCATCAAACATCAAAGCGTTATCAACGACAAGTTCCACTATGCCGGACCCGGCCAATTGTATAGTTACCTGATAATTTCTCGGATCGAGCTCACCTACGCTGATTTGACTCTGCGTAATGCCCGGGCCATTCAACGTGAAATCATCGGCATCAACACCGGTTACGTCTTCCGTGAACGTAACCAGGAAGGAAACAGTCGAAGCACTTGTGACCTCCGCAGCAGGATACAAACGTATGATGGAAGAGATCTGAGGCGGTGTATCGGGAACGATCAATGCGGCTCCATTGACGAGTGTTCCTGTAAAAGCCCCGGGGCCAGCGTCCACTGTGGTGCCTGAACCTTCGGCATCATCAAAGTGAAAAAGCGCAGTCAAGCCAAATTCATTGCCAATTAACGAGGTCGACATGTTAGCTTGGATTTCAGATTGCGTTCTCATGGTATTCCAGATCCGGAATTCATCGATCAGGCCATGATGAAAAAGCATCGTAGGTGAATAACGGCCGATTTGCAGCTGTACCAGTTGAACATCGGGTCCATCGGATGTATTGGATTGTGCTGCCAAAACTCCATCAAGGTAGATCGCTTTGAAGTGACCACCGTTTCCTTCCGATACCAGCGCCACATGCGTCCACTTGCCGAGGTATGAACTATAATCTGTAGTGATACGACCATCGCCCTGTGGATTACCATAATCCCAAATCAGCATGTTATCTGTCCAGGGTGCGTGGGCCATCATGCTGTTGGGAGACGCGGATCCAATCGAAAAAGCTGCACCTTCAACAACGCCTCCCTGTGGAACATAATTCCAGAATTCGATCGTCACTGGTCCGCCTGTGTTGGGCCATGTGAAGCTGTTGTTGATAACGGCATCATCGACTCCATCGAGTTGCAGTGCATTTCCTCCAACCTGCGCGCGCAAGTTCATCGAGGCTAATATCAATAGTGTGATGATCGTTACGGAAATTGGTCGCTGTGCCTGCTGCCATAAACGCGCGAAAGCTTCCGCAGCTGACTGTGCCTGTTGCATAGAATTGGGTTTAAAGTTCAGACACAAATCTTTGCATCAGCAGTGGCGGATGGCGTATAATTTCCTGACAGTCTCGGTAAGATTTCAGACAGACCGGATGACAAACCGCTGTTTTAGCCTGGATTTGAAGAAACGTAGTCCGATGGGGTGACGTTGTAGAGCGCCTTGAAGCACTGAGCGAAATACTGCGGGCTTTCAAAGCCAACCTGGAACGCAACTTCAGAAACGGAAAGCCCTTTCCTCAACAATGACGTTGCGCGGCTTAGCCGGTAATTGCGGATGAATTCATTCGGTGTGAGGCCAACAAGCACGGAAAGTCTTCGGTTAAGGGTCC
>CBHROW010000350.1:0-5800 GCA_966080355.1 uncultured Chryseosolibacter sp. | reverse complement strand
GTTCCAGTCCCTCGATCATAAATGGTGTATACTCTTTATCAATCTCGATGATGCGATGCGCAAACCTTCTCACGATCTCTCTTACCACCAGGCGCTGACCTTCATATACGACAGGTTTATCCGGATTGAGTCGATAGGTGCTGATGAACACCCTGTCGATCAGTGAATCGATCGATTTTTCCGCACCTTCAAAATCAGACGACACGATCTCGTTATTCCTTTTTCGCTCACCGATGTTGCGATAAAAATTCTCCATTACATCGTGTAAAAAATTACCGAGTACGCGCGCATCGAGTTCCTCCTCTACTTCATCGGCCTCTTTGATCCTGGCTACATGCCGGAAATAGAATTTCAAGCGGCATTCGAGGTACGTGTTCAGCGCAGAAGGTGAAATCCCTTTGAAAAACCGGTTGCCATCGTTCAATTTCACCACCTGTTCTATCACCTGAACATCTTTGTTCACCTGGATGGGCGTGATAGAATTGGGTTGAATGGAATTGTGCAGCACTTTGCGCTCGACAGGGATTCCGGATTCGAAAATGAGCTGTTGCAAGTACCGGCTCATCTCGCCTTGTCCAAGCACATCCGTTTCAGAGTTATAAAATAGATTGATGTTCTGCGCTCGTTGAAGGACACGGTAAAACAAATAAGAATAGATCGCATCCTGATGCTCTACTGTCGGCAACTGATATGCTTTTCGAATAGAAAAAGGAATATACGATCCTTTACCGCTCAGCGATGGAAATGATCCTTCGTTCAGGGAGAGTATGAATACATTTTTGTAATCGAGATTCCGCGTTTCGAGCACGCCCATGATCTGCAACCCACGAAGCGGTTCGCCATTGAACGGTATCTTGCCCGCACGAATAAGCTGCCGGAACAAGCGAAGGAAAGATTTGAGGCGTGCAATATTTTCGTTCTTGTCAAACTCCGAGGTTGTGCCGCCTTCCTCTCCAAAAACTTCTCCGAGGCGATTGAAAAATTTTAAAAATTGAAAAGCAAATTCCTTGTCGAGGCTGCCGAGTGTTTTTAGTCCACCGATCTCGGTTATGATCGATCGCAGATAGGCCGAGAGCACAGCAAGTGGTTTCTGCACGGATGACACATCAACTTCCTCGAAGATAACACGGTGAAGAACGACCTGGGTTGCAAGATAGCTCTTGGGAATATGGACCCAGTTGTTCCGCAGTATCTCCTTACGTTTGGCCTGTGCGCTTCCCGCATCTGCCGCAACAATATAAGGATGACCCAATATTGACAACACTTGCCGATGGTTGAAATGGTCATGCTTGCGATTGATCTGAAGTTCAACCAACAATTCGACAAGATTGAAAAGAGGAGTATGGGTGAGCGGAAAACCCATTGTCACATTCAGCTTTTCCACACTTTCTGAGATGCTGTGCAAAACGGGTAAAAGAAGTTTTTCATCAGGGAGAACGATCAATGTTTCCTCGGGCCTCATACCCGTGGCAAAAGCCTCATTCAACACCTCCGCCATGAGCTTCACCTGTCCGATAGGTTGAGGTGCACCGTAAAGCAGCATTGGTGTCTTAGCAGAAACTTTCCCGGAGAAATTAGAGGGTACATCGGTAGAGAACGTTTTTCGCAATACCGGATGATCCTGGTATTCCCGGAAAAATCTTCCAGCCTCTTGTGTGATGTTGTTGACGTAATACGTGTCTATATCCCAATGCACCGCTGCGCCTTTTTCAACGCATTGCGCGATGAGTATTTCTTCGGCTTTGGTCAATGCATTGAAACCGGCAAACACCAGCGTCTGCGGATTCTCCACTTTCATTGTTGTGGCCCGCTCTGCTACTTCGCGCTGGAGCATTCCATCATACGCCAGGTTCTTCGAGGCCAGACGTTCTTTGAATGCCCGATAGACATCGGCAAGTCTGCGCCAGACGTACAGAAACTTTTTCTTGTTGGCAGTCTCGGCTTCTTCAAAGTTTGACCAGAAATTTTGGAGAAATGTTCGCTGCTCTTCCGTCAGAAAATCGAAGCTTGAATCCAATTCTTTCAAATGACTCAGGTCCTTGAACAAATGCGTGGCATCAACCATGTATTTATCGACTTCATCAAAGTCGCGCAATAACATTTCTCCCCAGAAGTAAAACTGGTCAATCCCTTCGATCTTTTCGTCAGCGTCCGAACGATGAACAACCTGCTGATAGACGAGATACAGCTCGTAGATCAATTCTATCTTATCGGGAACTTTGCTTTTGGAATTCTTCTGGATAAATTCTTCAATGGTCAGAATGGCTGGCGTGAAAACCGGTTTGGTGAGCAGCTCGGCAAGATATTTTCGAAAGTAAAGCGAAGCTCTCCGGTTTGGAAATACAACCGTAACTTGCTCCAGGGAGGAAGCATAATCCTTATAAATTTTCTCTGCGAGATCCTGTAGGAATGTCTTCATCGATCTGAATTAAAAGCCAAGAGAAAGCTGATCCCTGTCTTTGATTTTTTTTATAGTTTTTTCTTTTGCACCCGGTCTCACTTCAACCACATCGTTGTTTCGCAGATAAAGCAAGTAGCCTCTTATATCGGTGAAATTCATCTGGCGCAAAATATCGATGTAAGCCAGAACCTGATTGTTATCTGCTTTTCGCGGCTCACCGGTTTTGAAATCGATAACAACGGCCTGTTTATCGCGATAGATCAGGCGATCGAGTCGATTCTCACCTCCACCGGGGATGAGAACAGGGACTTCTGTTTTTACGATCCATTCTTCGGAAAACCAGTTCGCTACTTCATGGATGCGAAACAAATCATCGAGCTGTTTACGAATTAAGCCAGCTTCATCCTCCGTGATCAATCCATCGATCACTATTTCCCGAAGTTTTCCTTCCATATCGCTGCCATATCGCATTCGCGACAATACCTCATGCATATGAATACCGTAGTTGATCCGCGTACGGTAATCGCCAGCCTCTTCAAATAAACCTTCAGCGCTTTGTTTGATCACAAGTTTATTTCGCCAATCCGTGGTTACGTATTCGTTCAGTGAAATTGAGGTTGAGTCGGGTGAGTGTCTTTTTTTCGCGGCTGACCAGGCACCCAGCCTTAGCACATCGTGAGCGGAGTCATACGCTTTATGAAGTTCATCGGACGCGTGGATTGAAGAAGATAATACGCTGGCAACCGTTCCGCGCATTTTAAGATCGGGATGAGGCGCCATCACGATCAGTCCATGCTCCGCGCGCGTGCACGCCACATAAAGTAAGTTGAGGTTGTCCAACCAGCTCCTTGTCAACTCGGTGCGATAATCCGCTTCAAAAAAAGTTTGTTCAAGGACCTTACCATACTTCACAGGCAGATAGCCCATGTGATGGAATGGTTCGTGTTCTGTCTTCACCCAGAGGTTCGGAGCTTTGAAGCTCTCGTGATCGAGATTCCATGCGCAAAAAGGAACGATCACATACGGAAATTGCAATCCCTTCGACTTGTGTATGGTGAGGATCTGCGCAGCGTCTACATCTCCGGCAATCTGAATGGATTTCTTTTTCCGGTTCTCTTCCCACCATTCGAGAAACGTGCCAAGGTCATTTTTCTCACGGTTGGAAAATTCAAGCACGAGGTCCTGGAATGCCTGAAGATACACCACTTCCCCGCGCTGTTTGCCGAGCTTGAAGATCCCGATCAAAGTTTCAGTGAGCTCGATGAGCGGAAGTTTCTTGAGCGCAGTTTTTTGTGAAGTGAATTCTTCTGGTAAATTCGTCTCGAACGTGGCCAGGTTAGTCACCGCAAACACATCGGGCATTGCACGGCCAGGTTCGTGCAGGCGGGCGAACTCGTAACCCAATTGGGCACGGGCAATCGAGTCGTCAGCGTTCAAGAGGTAGCGCAACGCTGCGAGCAACAGGTTCACCGATGCTGCCCCGTCAATGCGCAACGATTCATTCGACACCACATCATAGGCACACCCCGGTTTTGCTTTGCCGGAATTTTTGTAGTGTAACAACGAGGTGGCTATACGCTGGCCTTCGTCATTGCGTCTCACCAGTATCGCAATATCCTTTAAAGCCGCGCCATGCTCCTGGAGCTTTTCAAGGATCAATGGAATTTGCTCAAGCGACAGGTCAGTCCATGCAGCGGATGTTTCGGGTTCCAATTCATCCGCAGCTCCTTGCCCGCGCGGGTCTTCTTCTCTTTCGGGCCTCAAAAACCTGATTTCGACAAAACCTTCGTCATTGCGAAATTCTTTTTGTGAAACGTCTTCGTATACCTCCTGCGAGAGCGTAGAGGCAGTTTCCATCGACACAAGCGATGAGGCGGACTTGAAGAGCGCATTGTTGAAATTGATGACTTGTTTTGCGCTTCGAAAATTCTGGTCGAGCTCTTCAACCCGAACTTTGTTCTCCCCGATCTGCGAAGCGATCTCCTTTTGTAAAAGATTCAGGTCTCCGCCCCGCCAGCGATAAATGGCTTGCTTAACATCGCCCACAACCAGAGCCGGATAACCCTGATCGAGACTGTTCACAATCAGCGGTTGAAAGTTCTTCCATTGCATTCCGGAAGTGTCCTGAAATTCATCGATCAGGTAATTGCGATAGAATGAACCAACCTTCTCATATATAAAAGGCGTGTCGCTATCACCGATGATTCCATTCAATAGTTTCGGAGCATCGGCCAATAGCATCAGGTTGTTCTCGGTCTTGTATTCTTTTAATTTCCGTGCGATGTCGGAGATAAGGCCAAAGACATACAAATTCTTTAACGCCACTTCGGCACTCAACGCTTTGCGAAAATCGTTTTCGTAGACGACCAGAATTTCTTCCAGGTTTCCGACAAAGATTTCCTCGGCCGCGGACATGATATCACGTGCATGTCGCGAATCGCGCTTCGGCCAGTTTGCAGCTTTGCCCCTGAAGTGAGCCGTTATGCGCGTGCCGGGAGGTTTAAATTTCGAAAGGCTTTTTTCATACCCGAACTGATTGAAGAACGTGAGGAGCCCCGATCCCTTTCCGTAGTAAAATTCATCGATTGACCATCCGCGGCTTTCCATTGTGTCGAGCACCTGCCGGGCAGGCGTACTGACTTTGGTCAAAAATGTATTCTTCGTATCCCACAAACTTTCCCTCAGCTTTTTGAAAGTTCCGGGTTCAGCGGTAGCGCCAGAAACATCTTCTTCAATCGCTTTAAACTCCTCGCGGAAGATCTCCTTGGCAAACTCGATGAGGCTGAAACGAACGTCCCAGGCCTTTTCATTCTCGAGATTTTCCTTGGCAAACTCAACGACCCATTCCGTGAGCTCTTTATTGTTTCCCAGCTCATCGATCAGGTTATCGATCACCTCTTCGAGCACCGCGTCATGCTCTACTTCAAGGCGATAGTCTCCGATGAGGCCAGACTCTCGCGTGAACGACCGGATCACTTTCTGAAAGAACGCATCGATGGTGCTGATAGCGAATTGTGAATAACGGTGAAGGATGGCAGCCTGAACTTCATGGCTTTGCTGCTGGAACGTGATGTCATCAAGGCCTAGCTCGGCCTTCAGCTCGGTCGCCAGCTCGTTGTCTGCACCTTTTGAAAAATCATCGAGATAAGCGAGGATGCGATCTTTCATTTCCTGCGATGCCTTATTGGTAAAGGTCACCGCCAGGATGTGCTTGAAATAATCTGATTTATACTTTAATGCGAGTTTGAGGTATGCTTTGGCAAGCGTGCGTGTTTTTCCGCTTCCGGCAGAACTCCTGTAAATAGAAAATATTTTATCCAGTGGTTGGTTCAAGAGGCAAGTTTAAGGAGATATGTTGACATGTAGTGTCAGTAAGCTGAAAATTGCAACTCCCTAATA
>CBHROW010000349.1:0-5832 GCA_966080355.1 uncultured Chryseosolibacter sp. | reverse complement strand
CTGCACTAAATGTCTCAACGTAAATCAAATTCGAAGATTTTTTTCGATCCCAAAATTTCCACGGACACTAGTAGCTTCAAGCTGCAGGCTGAGTATTCTGGATTCATTCAACAACACGAATTGATTTGAAGACCTGACGTGTAGTGTGAACGTGAATGCCTTGACAGTGCTTTATCAAGCTCCCAGGCTTCAAGCTACCAGCTCAAGCTTCAAGTCGCGAAGTGTTTATCGGCTTTCCATCCTTTGAACACAGAAACAGTTTTTACGACTCTCTTTTATCTTGTTCACGCAGCTCGTAGCTTAAGTCTCGCAGCTCGCAGCTTTTCTTGTTCCGCTAAAAGTTATATCTCACCCCCGCCCCGCTCAACCCTCGCAGCACGCCCGGGCGGTCTGCGATCTCCAGCATCAGGCTAAACTCACCGAAGATCGTGAGTGGCACGTCCTCAAAGGTGTACTCCATTCCCAAAATTCCCTCGGGGCCAAAGTCGATATCGGTTTGTACACTTCTGCCTGGCACTCCGTTGCGGGTGTAGGAATATTCCACACTTCCCAGTTTGGCGAGCGCCCCAATTCCCCAATACCAATCTAGCTTACCCATCATTCCCTCGATATAAATTTCGCTTTGCAGAAGATATCGCGCCTGAAAATACACCGAACTGTTCACGTGATGGGAAACGTAATCATAACCTTCGTAACGATCGAAATCGTGAAAGGTATTTTCATAATAGTGATTGTACCAGGTGCCGGTAACCGTTCCAATACCGAGTTCAACGGCTTTTTTCTTCGGCAGGTATTTTTTGTAGGTAATTCCTGTGGGAGCCCCGAAGCGCAAGCCGATACCACGATCCTGGCTGAATGCTGCGGTTGCGAAAGCGAGAACAAGAAAAATGAGAACAGCGAAGTTTTTCATAAGCGTGTAATTATGCTATTGGCTGTTGGCCAAATGCCAATGGCTATTGGCTAGCGACAACTGTATTAAAAATTCAAGCCAGAATTGGCAGGCAACAAACGAAAATGGCAAAGCAGATCTTACAAAATCAATCGTCCCTCTCTTGTTCTTCAATTAAGTTGCCGAGTGTTCGGAATTGACTTTTCCAATTAGGAACTCATTCGCCAATGGCCAAGAGCTAAAGGACAATAGCCAAATGGGCAGCGCTCAAAAAATATACCGTAGTCCCAAGCCTCCTTCGAAGCGCTTCCAGCCTGGGTCGGCAAGAATATCGGTGAAATATTCAACTTCAAGGAACGCTGAGATGGGAAGTTGAAAGTAAGAATATTCAATTCCCGTTACGAGCTGCGGACCCATCGTAAATCGTCTTCGTGAGGTGACACGAAATTCGTTGATGAGCTCACCGCCATTCGGTGTGGTCTGGTTGTAAAAGTAGTCGTATTTGATATTTGAGTTTTTCCATTCCCACCCTGCGCCAACGTAAATCTGCAAACCGGGTGAGACTTTATCCGCTTGTATGTGATACAAAAATTTCGCCTCGGTGATGAAATCGGATTTCAGGCGATGGAAAGAATAACTAAGGGAAGAATTATCGGATAACGTATCAGCCCCCTCGTTGGCATAACTTTCAAATTTTTCTCGGAAGTAGCGGTTATACAATCCGCTCGAAGCCTTACCAAAATCTAAAGCGAAAGAGAATTTCTTATTCGGGTAGAATTTGTATGTGGCGGCAAATGGGTCGCCAAGCTTAAATCCGATTCCGTGATAGGGATATTCGCTTTTGTCGAAGACGGGGCAGACGATTTTTGCTTTTCGTCCGCGAACTTTTGTCGAACGAAATTCCATCTTCGAATGTGAGTAGGGCTTGGTGCGCCTGGGCGGGTTTTGGCCGAACGCTACATCTGCTGCGAGGATCGCCATCAGGATTAGCCACAAGGATTTCGGTAAGCGCATGAAAGACAAATATAACTTTTTTGACCTTTAGCGCCTTGACGGTCAGTTACTTTTACCGCGTCTGTTACCCGACAAACTCTTTATACTGCATCTTGTGGAGTTGCGCGTAGTAGCCTTCTTTTTCGAGAAGCTCTTCATGCTTGCCGACTTCACGGATGTGCCCATGGTCCATCACAATGATCTTGTCAGCCTTTTGAATTGTCGACAGTCGATGTGCGATAACAATAGCCGTTCTTCCCCGCATCATTTTGGAGATGGCGTTCTGGATCATCTCTTCCGTTTCGCTGTCGACAGAGGAAGTAGCTTCATCAAGCACAAGTATCTTCGGATCGTATACCATGGCCCGGATAAAAGAAATAAGCTGACGCTGTCCGACAGAGAGTGTCGACCCACGTTCCATTACATTATAGCTCAACTTACCCGGAAGACGTTCGATGAATTTTCGGGCACCTACAAGGTCGGCCGCGTGCCAAACCATATCCTCGGTTACTTCAGGATTGCCGAGCGTAATATTTTTGAAGATGGTGTCGGAGAAAAGAAATACATCTTGCAGCACAACTCCGATATTTTTACGAAGCGTTCCCAGATCGTACTGTGAAATGTCAATGCCATCTACGCGGATAGAACCTTTATTAATTTCATAGAACCTATTCAGCAGATTGATGATTGACGATTTGCCTGCTCCGGTTGCGCCCACCAACGCGATGGTTTCGCCCTGGCGGATCTGAAGGCTGATGTCTTTCAATACGTAGTCTTCATTGTTGTAGGCGAACCACACTTGATCGAATTCAACTTCACCCTGAATGTGATCGGCAGGTTTGTGCGTTCCATTTTTCTGAACAAATTCCTCGTCATCTAGAAGATTGAGGATTCGCGAAGTACTCACAATCCCCATCTGCAACGTGTTGTAGCGGTCAGCGATCATGCGTATCGGACGGAAAAACATCTGAATGTACATGATGAAGGCAATGAGTTTTCCGATAGTGATACCGGTTTGCTCAAAGTGGATAATTCCCTTCGCACCATACCATACCAGCAAGCCGATTCCTGCTGCAGCAATGATTTCGGCCACCGGAAAGTAAACCGAATAATAGAGCACTGATCGCATGTTTGCCTGCTTGTGCTCTTCGTTGATCTCGCGGAATTTTTCAAACTCTCTTTTTTCCGAGCCAAAGATCTGCACGATGTTCATCCCGGTGATGTGTTCCTGCACGAATGTGTTGAGATTGGAAACAGCATTGCGCACATCGTTGAAAGCTACCTTAATTTTCTCCTTGAAGATGTACGTGCTGATGAGCAGTAGCGGTATCGTTGACAAGCTTAACAACGCCAAACGCCAATCCTGCCAAAACATAAATCCTAGGATGAAAATGATCTGAAGAAGATCTCCGGCCATGGCAGCCAATCCTTCACTGAATACGTCAGCCAGTGTTTCGACATCGGAGATCGACCTTGTAACGAGTCTTCCGATGGGAGTTTTATCGAAGAAGCGCAGTTTTAGGCTGATAATGTGCTCATACAATTTTGCACGGATATCACGGATCACTTGCTGGCCGATCCACCCGGATAAATACGTATGCACATATTGCGCAACCGACTGAAAGATCAACAACGCGAAGAGAATGAGCATCATGTTCACCATTCCTTGATAGTTGCCGAACGATACGTCACGGTCGAGTGTATATTGTATCAACAGCGGCCGGGTAGGTGTGAGCACTCCGAGCAATAATGTGAGGGCAACTACGGTCGCAAATCTTCCCTTATACGGCATCACGAACTTCATCAGCCGGCTCAACACCGACCAATCAATGATATTTCCGCTGCTTACTTTTTCTTTTTCCACAGTACTATTTTATAAAAACTCCCGAGGGATATTTCACTTTCATCAGGTAAAGGCCATGGGGCGGTACATTCGCTCCGGCTCTTTTCCGGTCCTTGCTTCTGATGATATCCTGAAACTGTTTCATGGATATTTTTCCATTCCCCACATCAAGCAATGTTCCTACGATGGCTCGCACCATACCGCGTAGGAACCTGTTCGCGGTGATGGTGAAGATCAGTCGGCTGTCATGTTCTCTCCATTCCGCCTTCTTAATGATGCAAAGAAAATGGTTTACATCTGTTTTTACTTTACTAAAGCACTCAAAATCGTGCTCACCGAGTAATAACGCAGCCGCCCGGTTCATGGTTTGAACATCAACCGTTTTAAAAAAATGCCACGCGAGACCTTCGAGGAAAGGATTTTTTTTTCGGGTGATCTCGTAACGATAGGTGCGTTCGATGGCATCGTAACGCGCACTTGCATCGGATTTTACCCGTTCGATAGAATGTATGGCGATGTCGTGCGGCAGAAACGAATTCAATTTTTGAATATATGCCTCAGCATCAAATTGCTTTTCAATGTCGGTGTGAAAATATTGTTGCTCGCAATGAACACCCGTGTCGGTACGTCCACTGGCTACAATGGAAATTTCCTCGCGAAACAGCTTCGTCATTACCTCCTCAACAATGGACTGCACACCTGTGGCATTATTTTGCGACTGCCAGCCGTTGTAGCGAGTTCCCTTGTAGCTGATCTCGAAGAAGTACCTCAAAAGGATTAAAGATTTTAGATTTGCTCGTTCACGGTTATCGGTTCACAGTTCACAGATTTGCCAGAACCACCTTCAGTGAACAGTCAACTGTCTGCGTGAACTTTGCTCAACTGATATTTTCATAAATAATCGCAGCGCCCTGTCCGACCCCGATACACATTGTTGCAAGCCCGTACTTTACTTTACGCTTCCGCATCTCATGGATCAATGTTCCGCTGATGCGAACACCACTGCAGCCAAGCGGATGTCCGATGGCGATTGCACCACCATTCACATTCACGATCGATGGATCAATGTTGAGGTCGCGCATCGAAGCCAGAGATTGCGATGCGAACGCCTCGTTCAACTCTACCAGCCCGATGTCATTGATCTTTAAACCAGCGCGCTTCAGTGCTTTTTGCGTAGCTGGCACGGGCCCAACGCCCATGAAAGCCGGATCGACTCCCGCAATCGCCACGGATACAACACGTGCAAGCGGTTTCACGGATCTTGATGTCACGAATTTCTCACTACCGATAAGTGAAGCAGCGGCTCCGTCATTTATGCCAGACGAATTTCCGGCAGTTACTGATCCTCCTTCGCGAAATGCGGGTTTGAGACTAGCAAGTTTTTCGAGCGATGTTTGGCGAGGCGGTTCGTCTTTTTCAACCGACACAACCTCTTTGCCTAGGGAAACTTTCAGCGGTAATAATTCTTCAGCAAATCTCTTTAGCTCGTGAGCCCGCTGGTACTTGACCTGCGAATCGAGCGCAAACTTATCCTGAACTTCACGGGAGATCTTCCATTTGTCGGCAACATTCTCGGCCGTCTCGCCCATAGAATACGGATGATAAAGTTTGGCAAGTTTTGAATTGATAAAACGCCATCCGAGCGTTGTATCGAACACTTCTGTTTTTCTCGAAAATGCTTCATAAGCTTTAGACATCACAAACGGTGCACGGCTCATGCTTTCCACGCCACCTGCGATATAAAGTTCGCCATCGCCATGAGTTACTCCCCGTGAGGCATCCATGATCGCCTGCAAACCGGAAGCACACAGCCGGTTCACCGTCACGCCTCCAACCTCCACGGGCAAACCTGCCAATAAAGCTGCCATTCGCGCAACATTCCGGTTGTCTTCCCCGGCCTGGTTAGCAGCTCCGAAAACCACATCTTCAATTTCTTTCGGATCGATAAAGGGATTGCGGTCAAGTAATGCGCGAATCACATGAGCTGCAAGATCATCAGGCCTTTCCGAAGATAAAGCGCCACCATATTTGCCAATGGGTGTTCTTACAATGTCAATAACAAATGCCGAAGCCATAGTACCTTTATAAATGATTTTGAGGTCAGCTG
>CBHROW010000348.1:0-5892 GCA_966080355.1 uncultured Chryseosolibacter sp. | reverse complement strand
TCGAGGTTTCGATGTTTGGCTTTCCCGGAGGGCATAAGACAGCGTATGAGCTGGCGGTTAAAAGACCGTATTACATTTGGATAGCGGCCAACGCTCTCGTCAGCATGTGGTTCGTGCTCAATCTTCCCGCATTTCGAAAAACTGTAAGGCGAACCAGTCTCTTAGCATGCGCGCACGCAGTTGTAGCTAGCTTTGGATTTTGGCTAATCCACTTCTATCACCGGGTCTATTTGGGTCTGGAAGACGGAGAAGGTGGATGATGTCTACTGCGACCATTCGGTGGGTGTTCTATCCCAACGATGATCCTTCAGTTTTTTGAGCAGCTCGGCAGACAATTTCTTACCATCACTGCTTCGTATGTTAGCCTCCACGTTGCGGACTTTACGCATGCCCGGAATAATTGTGTGCACATCATCATTGGCGAGGATAAACCGAAGGGCCATTTCAGGCATCGTCATTCCGGACGGGATCAGAGACTTCAACGCGTCTGCATGGTCTACGCTGGAGTTAAGATTTTCAGGCACGAAATAGGTTGATCGCCAGTCGTTCTTTGGAAAAACGGTTTCTTTCGTTAGCGTTCCGGTTAAAGTACCTTCATCAAACGGCACGCGCGCGATCACACCAATATCAAGCTTTTTGCAAAGTGGGAATAATTTATCTTCGGGAGCCTGATCGAAAATGTTGTAGATCACTTGAACAGTGTCGATCAAGCCCGTTTCGAGTGTTTTTAGAACGTTCTCTGGTTCCCAACGATTCACACTGATGCCGATGAACCTGATCTTGCCTTCCTTCTTCAATTTCTCGATCGCTTTTTTCCACTCATCATTCGAATACCAGGCATCTTCCCACACATGAAATTGCTGGAGGTCGATGCAATCAGTGTTGAGATTTTTTAAACTTTTTTCCGTGTATTCGATAATGTGACTTGCCGGAAAACATTCATCCAGCGTGTACGTTGGTTTGCTCGGCCATTTGAAATTCTTAGGAGGTATTTTCGTAGCGCAATACAATTTTTTTGTCGATTGACGCCTTACAAGCTGGCCGAGAATCTGTTCGCTTTTTCCAGCACCATAACCCCATGCGGTGTCATAAAAATTACAACCGAGCTCGATTGAGCGTTCGAGCGATTTTGATACTTCATCGTTATCCGATCCGGTCCAGCCGGCTAAGCCCCACATGCCGTAACCTATCTCGCTTACTTTCCAATTTGTTCGCCCGAAACGTCTGTATTGCATCCTGATTTGGTTTAACCGGTTCAATTTAATGCACAGGGTCTTTACATTTTGTTACTTTTGCAGGATTTTATGTTCACTGTTGACTGTTGACCGTTCACGGCAGCTCTGTCGACCGTGAACTGCGAACCGTGAACACATGTCATTAGAACAGGAAATAGAGAAACGAAGGACCTTCGGAATTATCAGTCACCCCGATGCGGGAAAAACGACCCTGACCGAGAAATTATTGTTGTTCGGGGGTGCCATTCAAAAAGCCGGTGCAGTGAAATCGAGCAAGATCAAAGATCACGCGCGCTCCGACTGGATGGAGATTGAAAAGCAGCGCGGTATTTCCGTTGCTACGTCCGTGATGGGATTCAATTACGAGGATGTGAAAATCAACTTGCTCGACACTCCAGGTCACCAGGATTTTGCTGAAGACACCTACAGAACGCTAACGGCAGTCGATAGTGTGATCATGGTAATCGACTGCGTAAAGGGCGTGGAGATCCAAACTGAAAAGCTGATGGAGGTTTGCCGGATGCGCAGCACACCTGTGATCTGTTTTATCAACAAGCTCGACCGTGAAGGGCGCGATCCGTTTGACCTCCTTGATGAAATTGAAGAGAAACTGAATATTAAAGTGCGACCGTTGAGCTGGCCCATCAGCATGGGTAAAACTTTCAAGGGCGTGTATAGTTTATATGAAAAGAGCCTTCACTTGTTCACGCCAAGTAAGATCACTGTGGAAGAGGGCATCGAAATCCATGATATCAACTCCTCGACAGTTGACGACTACGTTGGTGAAAACAATGCGAAACAACTTCGCGCGGACGTGGAACTGATCGAAGGTGTTTATCCGGATTTCAATATTGACGAGTACCTGAGCGGAAAAGTCGCTCCTGTTTTTTTTGGAAGCGCAGTGAATAATTTCGGTGTGAAAGAATTGCTCGACACTTTCATCCGCATAGCGCCTCCGCCAGTTCCGCGAGAAACAACATTGCGCATTGTAGAGCCGCAAGAAAATAAATTCTCAGGTTTTGTCTTCAAGATCCATGCGAACATGGACCCGAAGCACAGAAATCGCATTGCCTTCCTGCGCATTTGTTCAGGAAAATTCGAACGGGGCAATAACTACTATCATGTTCGTCATGAGAAGAGCGTGAGATTTTCAAACGCCACAGCCTTCATGGCACAAGACCGCGAGACCGTGGACGAGGCATGGCCGGGAGATATCGTGGGTATTTACGATACTGGAAATCTTAAAATTGGCGATACCCTTACGGAAGGAGAAAAGTTGTTGTACACGGGTATTCCAAGTTTCTCGCCTGAGATCTTCAAAGAAGTGATCAACCTCGATGCGATGAAAACCAAACAGCTCGAGAAAGGTCTGTTGCAATTAATGGAGGAAGGGGTTGCACAATTGTTCACTTATGAGCTTGGCAAGAAAAAAGTTGTGGGCGTTGTTGGCGCGCTTCAGTTCGAAGTGATCCAATTCCGCTTGAAGAACGAGTACGGAGCTACGGTTCAATTTGCGCCACAGAATATTTACAAAGCCTGCTGGATCTCTTCAGCTGATCCGAAAAAGCTGGCCGAATTTATCGATTCAAAACAACGTCACATCGCCCGTGACAAGGATGATAAGCTTGTGTTCATGGCTGAGTCGCGTGCGTGGCTGCAGATGGTCCAGGATAATTTTCCTGACATCCGGTTTCATTTCACTTCGGAGTTTAAGGATTGAGATCGACTTTCGAAAGAGCGATCCGTTTAGCCACACGTTTTAGCGAGTTTACATAGTCAGAATCAAATTCAAGCACTCTAATTTCGCTTGTCTTGAATTTCATTTGACCGTCCCACTTTGCTTTCGATGTTAAGTCATCGATGACTAAGAATTTATCGTCCATGTTGTTTAGACGTCCCAGCCAGCATACATCATCATCCTTAGTGTGGAGGGCAAAGACTTGATATTTCTTTGTTAGTGTTTGTAGGATCAATCTCAGGTCCGTGAGCGGTATTTCTGGCGCTTTTTTAAGCTTTTTTAGGCGAATGACTTTTTCGGCCCACTTTTCATCTTCGCCATAAACTATTTTTCTTAGGTTCTATTTCTTACAATTACGAATCCATCAATCAAATAATCACCAGCGACATTTCTTAGTAACATCCAATCGTCACTGTAGGTAACGACCATACCCACGATCGGTTCCATGTCCCGGAAAGTCATTTTTACGAGTTTGCCTACGAACTTTTTCATCGCGTGAACCATGAAACATGTTGGAGCAGACTTGCAGCTTGCAGCCTGTAGCTTGCGACTGGCATTACTTCACCTTCTTCTCCAACGCGGTGATCTTGGCTTTGGCTTCCTGTTTACCAAGAGAAAGCGCTTTCTTATAAAGCTCGAGTGCTTCTTTGTAGGTTTCTTTTTTCCTGCGCGGAGCCAATCTTGTTTTGTTAGCTACTTCTTCTATTGCCTTTGCACGCGAGAAGTAGGCATCGGCCTCGCTCACTTTGAACGTGCCAACCATTTCTTTCACCTTCGCTTCAAGTATAGCTAGTTCTTCCTGTTTCGCTTCGATCTTCTGCTGCATTTCCTGCATTTCCGTTTGCTGAAGCTTCACCGTTTTCACAAGACCTTCATTTTCTTTTTTGTATTCTTCGACTGCAGCTGTCAGTGAATTCACTTCCTGCACGCGAATGCCGAGCTCGCTCTTCAATGCATCGACCATCATCAGGTATGCATTAGCCTGACGGTCGGAGGTCTTCAATCGACCCTCCACGTTCTTCAACCGTTCCTGCGTGTTTTTCACATAGGCGTTAATGGACTGCAACCGGTTTGTGAAGTTCTCATACGACATACCTTCGCCCAGATCCGACCTCAACACTTTTCTGCTCGCATCAATCGAGTCGATCAGCAGTTTCACATCTTTCATGACGGTCACCATCTGATCGCGCGTGCCCAGCTCCGTTCGCAGCGAATCGTTCTCGGCCCTCAATCTTTCCTTTTCCTGACGATCGCAGGCGGAAATTGTAATTCCAATGATGACAATGGCGGCAAGGGCGAGGTTTTTGAACATGATTATAATGATAAGCATACAAAGCTAATCTTCAAATGGATTTAAAGGGCATGACTCGAATTTTTTTGTGTTTTGTTATCGTTATCATTGTCGAAATAAAAGATCATTTCCGCGTGGTGCATCCGTTTACGGTGTTGTATGAAGACAATCATCTTCTCGTGGTCAATAAACCCCCGGGAATGCTCGTGCAGGGTGACAACACCGGTGACAGACCTCTTGTTGATCTGTGCAAGGATTACATTAAAGAAAAATACGCAAAACCAGGAGCGGTTTTTATGGGATTGGTCCATCGTATAGACAGGCCTGTGAGCGGCATTGTTGTGCTCGCCAGAACTTCGAAGGCCCTCGAGCGGATGACTGAGCTGTTTCGCGAAAAACAGACCCGGAAAACCTATTGGGCAGTTGTCCGTTCAAAACCGAAATTGGAACAAGGCGTACTGGAACACTGGCTGATCAAAGACGAAAAGAAAAATAAAACGACAGCGTTCTCCAGAGAAACTCGCGGAGCCCTGCGCTCAGCGTTGAGTTACCGATTAATAGCCGCGATAAGTAATGAATTTTTGCTCGAAGTCAATCCCGTGACAGGGCGCCCTCATCAGATCCGGGTACAACTTTCGATGATAAACGCACCGATCAAAGGTGATATCAAGTATGGAGATGTGGAAGCGAATGCGGATGGATCGATCTGCCTTCATGCGCGAAAGCTTGAATTCCTTCATCCTGTGAAAAAAGAGCCTATGGTAATTTTAGCTCCGCTTCCTTCGACAAGTTATTGGAAACCCTTCACACAATTTACCTGACCCTCAATGGCCAATCCCAACTGGATCGATAAGCTCAAAAAGCGATGGAATCTCGATAACGCCTGGCAGGTGATCGTTGTGCTGATCGTTTTCGCATGTACCGGATTTACCGTGATGTTGATTAAAAACCCTATTCTGAATTTTTTGTCTGGCTCGAATGAGCATTCCGCTTTTGCCACAGTCTTGTATTACATCTTTATTTTACCTCTCTACAACATCGTTTTACTCGGGTACGGGTTTATTTTCGGCCAGTTTCAATTCTTCTGGCAATTTGAAAGACGCTTCATGGAACGATTTTTTTCCTTGTTCAGGCGTCACAAAAAATAACACATCCAAACTTATGAAAACCAGTATCACCATGCTGATCGGCATTGTCCTGTTATCGGCATGTTCAGCCCCGAAATACACTTATAATTTCGATTACTACGACTACAACAGTGGTAAAAAGAAGGCTGCAGAACTACCCGTAAGTGTAGCGGAACAACGGGTTGCGTTAAACGAATTGATCGGTACTGACGTGCTTGAAAACCATGAAAGCCCGATTGCCGTCAACGCGGATGAAATGATCGCGAGCGCTGAGCCACAATCGATTCCTCCATCACCTGTTGCAAAATCTTCAACCAAGAAATTTTCGGAACTGACAAAGGCCGAAAAAAGGGAATTTAAAAAAGCGTTGAAGACTGAAGTCAAAAATTACCTGAAAGGAAAAAAAGGTGATGTTACCAGCGACACCAAAGCCATGGACTACAACCTCAAGATGGCGATCATCTTCGGTGCGGTAGCATTGACGCTAAGTTTCTTCGGAGG
>CBHROW010000347.1:0-5924 GCA_966080355.1 uncultured Chryseosolibacter sp. | reverse complement strand
TTTATGAAGGTGTGCCGAAATGAAAAGGCATTCGCACAGCAGCTGCTAACGTTATCCGCATTGAGGATTTTTTCAACAGTTTTCCACAATCATGAACGCTTTCGAGGAATGGATTTTTCAGGGTTCTTATGGAAATAAACATTTGTGCTATGAAAAATGAACGACAGCAGAAAGGCCGCGCAAGCCGGGATCTGAGCCTGGAAAAAGACCGGAAGTTTCCGGAAAGCGCGGGTACCAAAGATCAACGGAAAGATTCTGATCGTGCTAACATGAGAAAGGATGATTCCAATCTCGAAGACCTTGCCGATGATGTCGCCACCAACAGAACATCATCGAGGCAAACAGGAAGCGATGCAGATGATCGCGCGGGTGTGAGTGATATGGACAGCGGCATGCGGAGAGCAGAAGACATGTAAACAAAAGTTTTTCAGTTGAAACGAAATCCCGTTTTACGCGGGATTTCGTATTTAATCATGAGATATCTGAATACTAAATCGCGCGTGAGACGTTTAAATCAGTAAGCGGAAAGACTGCTGTAAGTCGCATTTAAGCGGCATTTTCAGCTTTTAAACCCCAATTTCCGGTATAACGGAACAAATTGTTGATAGTCACCGTTTTAATGATATGTTTACCAAAGGCCGAACCATTCAAAAACGCCAGGTACTCTCCTCGAGATTGAGGGAGAATTTGTTTGCTCTTGGTGTGACAATTCTGATCATGCTCTGGATAATGATCGTTAAGCCGTAACCCGGTTTATCATTAATCGCCCGCAACGATCACCTTTCCGCGAAACACTCCTTCCTTAGTTTCGATGGCGATCACATACAATCCAGGGCTTATTCCATTTAACGATAGAACTTCACGATCGGAAAGTAATTGTTGGGTACGTACGATCTCACCGCGGGTATTGAACATACGCAGTTTAAAATCCTGCACATCAAACGTCTTCGAGAAAATTTGAAGTTCACCCCATGCCCCAACTGGATTCGGAAATAAGATAAATGGCAGCTTCGTCAAAAAATAATCTTCGATGATCTCCGTGGTTAAGGACTGACCATTGTCAAACAAAATTCTTGCACGGTAGCGGTTCAATCCTTGCATCGGCTCATGATGCAAGAAACTCACATTCAAATCGGAAGGAGCTCCTTCGAAGATCGATTCGAAACCCTCTGCTCCTTCATGCTCGATGACCACCTTGGAAATGCCATACGTTGTACTTAAAACAAGATGAACGCGGATGCCTTCTTCCGGTATTACCTCATCAACAAAAGAAAGTACAAAACATCCGACACCGAATACCTCGTAGCTCACCGCTGGGCTTCGCAACATCTGTTTTCCACTTGGGAAATAGGGCTGGATCGAAAAGTATTCCGCATCGGACGATCTCGTAAAAATCCAAGTGGTGTCAGTCGTTACTTTTGCCTCTTCGAGATATTCTCCTTTTAATGAAAATATCTTGTACTGGTTCGCTTCAGGCTGCCGGGACCATGACAGCATTACAGAATCTCCGCAGTTGAAGCCGTAGCCAACTGACACTGGCTTCGAGATCGTAAATTCTGATGTGCGAAATTCAGATCCAGCAACTGTCATTCTCGCGAGGGCCGTTGTATTTTCTGCCGGGAGTTGTGACCAGCGGAAATACCCTTTTGACAAATCAACGTGGCCATCAAGTGCTTTCCATGATTGTCCGTCATCTGTTGAAACTTCAAGAGAACCTGTTTTTGCACTAAGTGTGCTGCGCCAGTAAAAGTACGTATCGGTTTCTCCGTTATAGGGAAAGTTATCGCTACCGGTTGGGAAATACCATTCAAATTTTTCCGCTTCATCCCACCGCCAGGTAAGAGAAAAGCTTTGTTCTGCCGAAACAATATGCGTCCCATGTACCTCGATTGTCACATTCGCTAACGAAGACTCTATAGTGACTTGCTCGACATTGTTCAAGTGATCTTCCCCCCGCACAGCCGGCATAGACAGTGATTCAACGGTGCCACCAGCATTCAGAATCCACGGGTGGACTGGAGCGTCATTGTTTGTTATGATGAGGTCGAGATCGTTCACAAGAGCCTTTGCACTTCCCTCAGCGGCAGCCGGGTCGTTCCACACCAAAGTGACCTTAAGATTGAGCGCATTGGCTGGAATGGAAAGAGGAATTGAGGCGACACCTCCGTTTGAAACGGAGCCCTCGTAATACGATCCATCTTTAATGATCCTGACAGCGCGATAGGCATCAACATTTCCAAACCCGGTCACGTAATCGACTTGCCTGGGTCCAACATCTGCAGCGCTCGTAATGAGAGCGGACTTGATCAACGCTGAAGGTGGCAACTGCGATCGTTGATTTTTATATTCTTGCTGTAATAGCGTAGAAACTCCACTCACTAGCGCGGCTGAATTAGAAGTGCCAGCGGTGCTATAGGCCACCAGCTCGGGTTTTATGCGACCATCGTACGCAGGCCCTCGCGAAGACAATGACATTACCTGGCCTGTTGTATCGACTGCTCCGACCGTAAGCGTATTCTTTGACATCTTGGCATTACCCGTGATGTTTGCATAGTTCGCAATTCCTGCATATCGTCCGGTGGTGGAGGATTCATTTCCTACATTCCCTGATGAAAAAATATGCAAGAGTGTAGTGTTTGAATTGGCGCTTCGATCGTACGCTGCCGCCAACGCTCCGTATTCATTTTCAATCACTGTTCCATACGAATGATTTTGAATGGAAACATCAAGCGCTGTAAAATTCGATTCATCTTCGGGGAACAGGTTTTCAAACGATGAAGAAGTGACAAACGCATGGTCGGCTGCTCCTCTGCCCGTGACAAATGAATTACCCGCACCTGCGATGGTGGTAGCCATATCTGTTGCATGACTGCTGCTGTCCGCAGAAGCAGTTAAAGATGGCTTATTGCGTCCGCGAAGATCAATATCGTTAGGGTCGAATTGACGCTCTTTCACCGAAACTGTAATTCCGTTGCCATCAAGGTCGGGAAAATTATGGCGAACGACATTTATTGCGTTAGGATTCAGATTCAGGTCGAGGACTTTACTTTCCTCCTGAGCGGTAAGAGATTCACTTCCTATGTAGACCACAGAGCCGAGTGTTGCAAGCGCATCGATGATATCTTCAGAACTCCCTTTCACGATGAACACGCCCTGAGAAACTTTGCGGGGCTGATTCAGTCTTGCCAATCGACACCTCTCACTCAACAAAGCTTCATCGCCCGACCTCACAACGTGTTCAACTGATCTTGTCGTTTGGCGTAGCAGCCTGTCAGAAACCTTCCACAAATAGTTTACTGGTCTGGCAGCATGATTTTGAGTCAGCTCGGCAGCATGGTCAGCGCGCACGATCATCCATCCTTCTCCAAAGTCTTTCAAAAGATCGTGTTGATTGACCATAACACCCTTGCCTGCATGAATGAGAAATACGGTGCTGTCTGGCGCAAGAGATTTATGATCACTCTCCCGGTTGACGAGAGTTGTTATGGCATCGATCCGCTTCTTTAGCTCTCCAGTTTGACCGTGGCAAAAACCAGTGGTTAAAAAAAACAATAGCCATACCGTTGCGATCTTCAATTGCGATTTAAAAAGCATAGCGGCAAGGGATTTCGTCATCTCAAATTGGAATGAGAATGTATTTTAGCTGAACAATAAAGCAAAAGTTTTTGAGAACTTGATACAAGGAGTCCATTGCGGTTATTGCTTGTCCGGTAATCGGAAGATTGCTCTGGCTTTGCAGACTCAGAGCGCCCGAAGTTGCGATTCCAGTCAAAAAGTGCTGGGCAAATATTTCCCCGGCCCGGCCCACACAAAGTGTAACCGCAGCGGGTATACTCTTTTTTTATCGCACGCTGAAGTAAATCTCGGCAATGGAAAAAAACACCCCGAACCGGCTGTCAGGGCATACAATACTTTTTGTATCTCTTCCGCGACACGATGCAAAATACACCTCAACAACCTGGCAGCTTGCACAGCAGTTCGCTAAAACGAATCGCGTCATTTTGGTCGATCATCCATACTCATTTTCAGACCTGATCTCAAAATTCCGGGAGGGAAATACACGAAAGCGGGCTCTGGCATATTTGAAAAAAGATACGTTTGTCAAGGATGACGTGCATGTGTTGCTTGCACCCTTCATATGGCCAGTCAACTTTCTTCCCAAAGGAAAGGTATATGACTATTTCTCAGCGTTAAATCAGCGAATAGTTGCTAAACGAATCAACACCTACCTTCAATTTCACGAGATCAAGTCGATGATATATATCAATTCGTTCAATTTTTATCTGCCCGAACTGGACAAATTTCTTACACCGTCTTTCGTTTTGAAGGTCTATCATTGCATCGATCCGATGGTAAAAGCATTTACATTAAAGCACGGCCCGTACCTCCAGGAACGTGCTGCTTCACGTGCCGATATTATCGTATCCACTGCACCCGCGTTGATGAAGCAGTTCGAAGGAAAAACAGACAAGAACTTTTTGGTGGCTAATGCAGCAAATTTCAACCTCTTCAACCGCGCTGTTCTGGATCGGCACGTGCATCCGAGGCTGCAGGTCTCCGGAAAAGTGCTGGGCTACCTGGGCAACATAGAGAGGCGAATTGATTTTCGATTGCTGGAAGCCGCGATGAACCTTTTGCCCGAATGGACGCTGGTACTTGCCGGTCCGGTTGAAAAACAATACATACCGGAAGGGTTCAGCGATCACCCGCGAGTTCGTTTTGCAGGCTCGTTCAAGCATGAAGAAGCGCCCTCCGTTGTCAGGCGATTCGATGTGGCGATTATTCCCTTTAAAAACGATGAAGTGTCGAGGGGAATTTTTCCCTTGAAGTTGTATGAATACCTCGCGGCCGGTAAGCCGGTAGTATCTACCAATTTCAATCCCGATATTCTCTCTGAACTACATCACGTTGTCCATGTGGCGGAATCCTCGGAAGAATTCGCAAAAGCCGTCTTGCTCGCCTATGCAACTGACTCAGAAGAAAAGATCAAAGAACGAATTGCTATCGCATCGCAGCACACCTGGGAAACACGAGCAGCACAATTTGGCGAGATCATTCAGCATGAGCTGGATTTGAAAAATATCGCAATAGAACCCTTGAAACCGATGAAGACGCCTTCATCCGGAACGCTGAAAGATAAGATCAGGAACAATCCCAAGCTCAAAAAATTTATCCTCTCTCTCATCTTTCGCAAGAAGCCTTACGGGTCACGTGTAAGATGGTATATTTGGCTGTGGCTGATCTTTCCACGGTATTTTCAACGCGGAGTATCGTGGGCATCACGACTCGACCTTGTTCCATTCAATAAATTTAAGGTGGGCAAATACGCTCGCATTGAACAAGGTGTCGTGATCAACAACGGCATGGGCGATGTGATCATTCATGATGAAGTGCACACAGGTATCGGTTGTGTGATCATCGGTCCGGTAACCCTACACAAGCACGTGGGCTTATCGCAATATGTTCGCGTGCTGGGTATGCACCATGGCAGCGATGCAGATTCACCACACCACTACCAGCGTGCATGGAAAGCTCCAGTCATCCTTGAGGAAGATGCTTTTATCGGAACGGGAACGGTGATCATGGGCAAAAAAAATGGGGAACCGCTTACACTCGGAAGATATTGCCGCGTAGGCGCAAACGCTGTAGTGACAACTGATATTCCTCCTTACTCGGTTGCCGTTGGAAATCCTGCGAAGGTTGTTCGCGTGTGGGATTTTGAAAAGAAATGCTGGATAAAACCTCCTTCGGAGAGAACTGCATCAAAGGCTATCGAAAAAATCGAAATACCTCCATCGCTCCTCTCCGATCCTGGAGCGCGGGCAAGCTGAGCCGATAAAGTTTTCAATCCGAATTTCATTACCCGCGCTGAGAGACCCTTGTGATCGGCTAACCGATGAATACAGGCGAAGACAATTTCATTT
>CBHROW010000346.1:0-5960 GCA_966080355.1 uncultured Chryseosolibacter sp. | reverse complement strand
AATCTGGACATAGCGCCCAGTTTTCTTGAATTTAATTTTGTTAGCGTTGGACCGAAAGGCAGTATTCGGAAGACAATTACATTCTCACCATACCCAAGCAACCCGGAAGTTTTTAACCTGGGCTTCGGTGATCGCAGTGATCAAGGACCGCCAACCGACCTGACCAAGTCGGGTAATCGTGATGAAACCAAAATATTCAACACTATCGGTTTTGCCATTCTGAAATTTTTTGAAAAACATCCGGAGACCAGCATATTCATCACGGGATCGACAATGGTACGAACCAGATTGTTCAGAAAGATGATTGGTCGAAACCTGAAACTTATCCGAAAATTATTCGTGATCTACGGAATGCTCAATGAAAAGTGGCAACCCTATGAAACTAATCGAAGTTATACCGCGTTTTTGATTCAGCGTAAAAGGTGATAAATTTATCTCATGAAAAAGAAATCACTCGAAGGTCTCGTCTCTAAGCTGGTTAAGAAAGTGAGATTTCGGATCGATCCGGAGCTTGATAAAGTTGATCGGTCCGGGTGGTTTAAAGAGAAAATGAACATTGGAGAGGCGATTCTTAAAAAATCCAGTGTGCCTCCTCTTTCGGAAAAAAGCATGGCAGGCCTGCCAGAACGCAAGTAATCTTTAGCCTCACGCGGGCTTTTCCAAACACATTCTATTTTACCATCTTTGTCCCGCTTTCGGGGCTCAAACCCAATTTTATTGAAACATGAAGAAATTCAAACGATATACTATTACCGCTGCTTTGCCTTATGCGAATGGTCCGCTTCACATCGGTCACATCGCTGGCGCCTATCTCCCGGCAGACACCTACGTTCGCTTCCTTCGCCTTCGCGGTGAAGATGTGGCTTTCGTGTGCGGCAGCGATGAACACGGTGTTGCTATCACGATCGGTGCAAAAAAAGAAGGTCTTACACCAAAAGCCTTTGTCGATAAGTATCACAACATCATGAAGAAAGCCTTCGAAGATTTCGGGATCTCCTTCGATATCTACTCGAGAACTTCAAATGAAATTCATTATAAAACTTCGCAAGACTTTTTCAAGGTTGTCAATGACCAGGGATTGCTCACCGTTGATTCATCTGACCAATACTACGATGAGCAGGAAGGAATTTTTCTCGCTGACAGATACATTGTCGGAACTTGCCCGAACTGCGGTCACCCAAATGCGTATGGCGATCAGTGCGAGAAGTGTGGAACGAGCCTAAGTCCGAAACAGTTGATCAATCCACGCTCAACCGTGTCGGGAAAAACTCCTGTGTTGCGTCCCACTAAACACTGGTATTTTCCACTTGATAAATTTGAAGGATGGTTGAAAGACTGGCTGATCGAGGGGCACAAAGACGATTGGAAGACAAATGTGTACGGCCAATGCAAGTCGTGGATCGACCAGGGGCTGCAGCCGCGTTCCATCACCCGCGATCTCGACTGGGGAATTCCCGTTCCGCTTCCCGATGCAAAAGGAAAAGTACTTTACGTTTGGTTCGATGCACCCATCGGATATATTTCCGCAACTAAAGAATTGAAAGGAAAAGATTGGGAAAAATACTGGAAGGACCCTGAAACAAGACTGATCCACTTCATTGGCAAAGACAACATTGTTTTTCATTGTATCATCTTTCCGTGCATGCTGAAGTCGCATGGTGAATTTATTTTGCCTGACAACGTTCCTGCGAATGAATTTCTCAATCTGGAAGGAGAGAAGCTTTCCACTTCACGTAACCACGCGGTGTGGCTTCACGAATATCTTGCAGACTTCCCCGGAAGGAGAGATGAGCTTCGATATGTCTTGAATTCGATTTCACCGGAAACAAAAGACTCCGATTTTACCTGGAAGGATTACCAGCAAAAAGTAAACAGCGAGCTTGTAGCGATCCTCGGAAATTTTGTGAATCGCGTGATGGTGCTGACCTGGAAATATTTCGATGGTAAAGTTCCTTCTGAGCATGAGCTACCCGGAACAACGGAAAAACGCAAACGAATTCTCGATCTTTACAACCAGGCGCACAAAGATCTCGATCGCACCGTAAAAGAAATGATATCGTGCCTGCAAAACTTCAAGTTCCGCGAGGCGCAATTTCAGATGATGAATCTGGCGCGAATTGGCAACAAGTTCCTTGCGGATACCGAGCCATGGAAACTTGCGAAAGAAGACATGGAAGCAGTGGGATGTATTCTCAACTACGCGTTGACCGTGGTTGGCAATATTGCGCTTGCTTGTGAACCGTTCTTACCCGATGGTTCGGCAAGCATTAAGAGACAACTCAATTCATCTGCACTGGAAAGTAAATGGGGGAAAGAATTCTGGCAGAAAGAGCAATTGATTCACACAGTTCCTCCGCACCATCAGCTCAATCAGCCGGAGTTGTTGTACAAAAATGTTGAAGACGAAGAGCTAACAAAACAAATTGAACGACTAAAGAAGAAGCCGACAGCGAAACCTATGGACTCATCGAATTTGAAAGCCTTGAAATCACAGATTGTTATTGACGACTTCGCGAAGCTCGACATACGGATTGGAAAGGTCATCGCAGCCGAGAAGATGGAGAAGTCTGACAAGCTGCTGAAACTTACCATTGACGCGGGTGTTGACCAGCGCACGATTCTCAGTGGAATCGCAAAACATTATACCGCTGAAGAAATGATAGGCAAACAAGTTGCGTTCATCGCCAACCTTGCACCGCGAAAGATGATGGGCATCGAATCGCAAGGCATGATCCTCAGCGCGGAAGATGTGGATGGGAAGTTGAGATTGTTGAAACCGGGAGAGGATGTGACTCCGGGAAGTGCGGTCAGCTAACTAGGAGAATCCTTCCAGATTTTAGATTTGAGATTTTGGATTTAAGATTTTAGAGTTGAGTTACGGTCGAACCTATCGGCCTTTGATAGTTTCGTGGTCAGGAAACGAATATTTGATCGATGAGCTCACAAGAAATAATTTCTGCCTTGGTTTGATCGGGCTAGGAGGGGCTATCAGTACAATCCTCGGTTCTACGCTGAGAAATCGCAAAAAGAAGTATGAGTCACATCACAAATTCAAAGAGCAGCGATACAAAGCGATCATCCTCCTTCTTATGTTTGGCTATGTCGATTTTGAGAAGCAAATAAAGTTTCTGATAGTAAAAAGGCGACATTGAGACGAAAGAAGCCCTCTTTACCGAATTGAAACGGAATGGATTAACATGCCTCTTTTTGCATCGGATAAAGTAAGATTGGCCATGAAAAGCTTTTTGAATGATCCTTCACGGGGACAATTTGAAATGAGGAAAGATTTATATGGATTGAAAAGTAAACTCACCGTTGGTGCCTTCGAAGTAGTTCCCGCTAAATCAAAAATCTGAAATCAAAAATCTAAAATTTCGGAGACGTACTCTTATTCGTTGTACAGGTTCATCGTTTTCGCAGCCCCTACCAAACAGAAACTCAATATCATCTCATTCGCTTTCCTGATCACATCGGGAAGTTTTGTGAATTCCTCCTGCGAGAAATTGCTTAGCACAAAATCTACCTGCTGACCTTTGCCATAGTCGTTGCCGATGCCGAAGCGCAAGCGCGAGTAATCCTGCCCGCCCAGCACGAGCTCGATATTTTTCAATCCGTTGTGGCCGGCAGAGCTTCCCTTGGTCCGCATGCGCAGTGCCCCGAAAGGGAGCGCAATATCATCTACGATCACGAGCACATTTTCTTTCGGGATCTTTAGGTCATTCATCCAGTACGCAATTGCCTTGCCACTGAGATTCATGAATGTGGTAGGCTTGATGAGATGAATATGCTTTCCCTTGAACTTGAACTCGGCTTTATCAGCGAGTCGTGCAGATACAAAGTCGACTTTATGTTCATCCGCAAGTTGATCCAGCACCAGGAAGCCAATGTTGTGTCGAGTGAGCTCATACTCCGCTCCGATGTTGCCCATTCCAGCGATCAAGAATTTCATAGTCGTCTATTATCCGAAAAAGTTGGCAGTTAGCAAAGTATTTGAAAGTTGGCAGTTGGCAAAAGGCAATTCGCAACAGGCGTACTCAGTCATGGCTCATCGCTTGTTCATTTTCGCTCAAACAAAAAAGTCCCGCCACGTCTGACAGGACTTTTTCTTTTATTTTTTGCACGCCAGCAGAGTCGCAGTCTTTTTGCCAACTGCTTTTTGCCAACTGCCAATTACTATTTCTTACCTGCGTCCTTCTTTGGAGCTTCGGCTTTCTTTGCGTCAGCAGCAGGGGCAGCAGTTGCGCCAGCAGCAGGAGCAGCACCAGCGGCAGCACCTTCAGCAGGGGCGGCAGCGGCCGCAGCAGCAGCGTCTTCGGCAGCCATCTTAGCAGCACGAGGAACTTCAACAGCAGCGATTGTAGCTTGCTTCGGATCAAGGAATTCAAGTCCGGAAAGTTTCATATCACCAACTTTGATCGCGTGGTGGAAATCCAGCTCAGATACATCGATATCGATGTGATCAGGCATGTCTTTCGGGAAACCATAAACTTTCAATGCAGCTCTCTTACGGATCAAAGCACCGCCTTTAGCGACACCGGGAGCCTGGCCGACAAGACGCGCAGGAATGCTCATTTTGATCTTTCTGTCGTCTGAAATCTTCAGGAAATCAGCGTGAAGGATGATCTCGCTCACAGGATGGAATTGCACTTCCTGGAGGATCGCCTTGCATTCTTCGCCTTCGATATTCACGTGAACAAAGTGTGCTTCATTGGTGTACACGAGTTCGCGGAAAAGGATCATCGGTGAGTAGAAGTGAATTTGTCCTTCACCACCGTAAAGTACGCAGGGAACAAGGCCCTCATCTCTGAGTTTTTGTGCGTCAGCCTTGCCGAGATTTGCTCTTTTATACCCTATAATCTCAACAGTTTTCATGATATATAAGATTTAGTTTAAAAATTACACTTTAATAAACAGTGAACTGATCGACTCATTGTCATGGATCTTGCGGATGGCCTTGGCAATAAGATCAGAAACTGTCAACACTTTGATCTTCGGAGATTCTTTCTTCAAAGGAATCGAATCAGTCACAACGATTTCTTCAAGAACGGAGCCCTCGATATTTTCATAGGCTTTACCAGAAAGTACCGGATGCGTACAAACGGCCCTCACCGACTTAGCACCATTTTCCTTTAGCAAACCTGCAGCACGGCAAATCGTTCCCGCGGTGTCGACCAGGTCGTCAACCAACACTACGTCTTTTCCTTCCACTTCACCGATCAGCCTCATCGACTCGATCTTGTTCGCCTCTTTTCTGTACTTGTCGCAAACTGCGAGTTCAGCGTTGAAGAACTTGGCGAAGTTCCTGGCACGTTTGATACCACCGACATCCGGAGTCGCAAACATGATATCTTTAAGCCCTAACGACTTCAGATACGGAACAAAAATATACGAACCATCAAGGTGATCGACCGGGATATCAAAGAATCCCTGGATCTGATCAGCGTGAAGGTCGCAAGCCATAATACGGTCTGCGCCCGAAGCTGACAGCAAGTTGGCAATCATCTTTGCAGCGATAGCCACTCTCGGTTTATCCTTTCTGTCCTGACGCGCGTAGCCGAAGTACGGTATGACCACGTTCACGTTGTGCGAGCTGGCGCGTTTGGCAGCGTCTACCATCAGCAAAAGCTCCATCAGGTTATCAGACGGAGCAAAAGTTGACTGAATGATAAAAACATCGTGACCACGAACCGACTCAGTGAGGAATGGCGACATCTCGCCATCGCTAAAGTGTTGATAGTTGACCTTACCGAGCGGCTCGCCATATGCATTGGCGATCTTTTCGGCCAGGTACTGAGTGGCTTGACCACTGAATATTTTTACTCCCATAGACTTAAGTAAAAACTAAAAATCCCGGTCATTCCCGCCCGTTTAAGGGACTTGGGGCGTGACCGGGATTTGTTGACCTACCAGGGCTCGAACCTGGACTTTCTTGAATCAAAATCAAGCGTGTTGCCAGTTAC
>CBHROW010000345.1:0-5970 GCA_966080355.1 uncultured Chryseosolibacter sp. | reverse complement strand
CATTGAACAATAGGGTGACAAGCCCGTGCCTGGTTTCTCCCGAGGGATAGTGCAAATTCGCTGATAAATATTTTTGATAATCTTTCAAACCCCTGGCGGGAGATGGAACTTCACTCGACTCGTCATAGACATATTGTCTTCCATCCTTACCCATCGAAACCCCCTTGATCAACCTGTTATTTTCATAGCTTTCTTTGTAATACGGTTTTCCATCTTCGCGATAGCCATACCAGAATCCTTTTCGCAGTCCGCTCGAGTAAACGCCCTCTTCACGCAATTGTCCGTTGGCGTAATAATCTTTGAATGTACCTCTTCCATCATCAATGATCTGATTGCCGAGGGAGTCCCAGACGTTTTCAGTGCGCGCATACTTCCCGTAAAAAACTTCATCTCGCAAACGTCCGTTCCAGTAAAAGGTCTGCCATTTGCCCACAGAATATTCGTCCTCATAGCGCCCTGCTGAAGTGTAAGTGTTGTGATCGGAATAAAAAATGAAAACGCCATCTCGCATTCCATTCTTATACACACCTTTCATCTGCACTTTCCCATCGCGGTAGTAATCCCGTACGGGACCTTGCCAATATCCAAGCGAGTCGCGTGACCCGATTCGATAGTACGTGTAAGATGAATCGCTCGTTTCCTTCCAGTTGTTGTTGAACAGAACTTTTATGAGGGGAAGTTGAGGTGACATGTTTTCCTGCACCGTATCATCTTGCAACTGATCTTTTTCATTTATGGTGAAGACGTAGTTATGCCGAAGTTTTTTCAACGTGTCGAATGCCAGCTTGAGAGAGGCCAGGCTGTCGAGGTAAATGTAGGTTTGGCCCATGACCTGGATGCGATAACCTGACTCCCTTTTTCGAAGCTTCAGATAAGATGACATGGTTGTGCGATCGCTGTTCATCGCTGCCGGTAATTTTTGCAATGATTCGAGTCGCGTCAGAAGCTCGTCCCATTTTTCATCGCGCAGCTTCAGGCTGTCGAGAAGTACATCGTTTTTGTTCTCAGCAAGGATCGAGTTGGTCTCATCCTCCTGTGCGTACACCGATTGAACAAGTCGGTAAAAATCACGTTGACCGGTTGGAACTGCGAGGATCGCGAATGGGATGAGCAGTGCAACGACCAGCATCGATCGCCAGGATTTTAATATATTGAGTTTGAAATGGCATAGCGAAATGACGATACCCGTGATCATTCCTCCAATGTGCCCTGACATATCTACCGACACCTGCCCTGCAATGAGCAAATTTATAGCGGCAAAAATGACGAAGTTCAACAAGACGCGTTTTAATTTTTCCCAATCGTGATACGTGGAAATCAGTTCCGCGCCAAGTAGAAAACCATACAGGCCGAAGATGGCTCCTGACGCACCTGCACTGATCACCATTACATTGAAGAAAAGACTGGCGATACTTGCTGCGAGACCGCAAATAACATAGAGCAGAATGAAGCGCTCCCAGCCAATGCCAGGCTCCAGCAAAGAACCGAGTTGCCAAAGCCCATACATGTTCACAGCCAGGTGAATGATGCCGAGATGAAGGAACATAGCCGTAAAAATTCGCCAGGGCTCACCGCCAAGCGTGAAAGGATTCAGGTTCCCGCCCGCCATCAGTACCGTGAGGATCGACTCATTCGTAGTGAAGGTGAGCGAGTGCGCTTTCCACGCAACGATGATAAAAACAAGGCTATTGATACCGATAATGGCTAGTGTAAACGGAGTTCGTGTTTTCATTCTACTGCAAAATACGAATGATGCCTTGCTTCGAAAATGATGTGATCAAAATCGCAATTCCCTGAGCAACAGTAAGAAGCTCACAACTCTTTATGCGTATGAGGAAATCCAGTCGAATGGGATTATATTCACAAAAGAATCCCACGTATTATGCTCGGTGTCTATACACCTGTTATCCTGCTGCAGGCATTTTGTGTTTACCACGCTTACCGAAATAATGCCGACTATCGATGGTATTGGCTCATTGTTCTTTTCCCTTTGATCGGATGCGGGATCTACCTCTTCTATCATTTTTATAACCGGAGAAACATTCAGACCATCACGGAGAGTGTGAAAGTTGTGGTCAACCGTAACTACAAGGTCGAGCAGCTTGAGAAAGCATTTCAATTTAGCGATAACCTGACCAATCGTTTGAACCTGGCCGATGCCTATGTGTCTTCCGGTCGCTATGACGAAGCATTGAAACTTTATCGCGGTGCGCTGACCGGTTTTATGGCTGATGATCCACATATTCGCATGAAACTTTTGAATGCGTTGGTGCTGAACCAAAATTATCCGGAAGCTGTAATCGTTGGCGAGGCGCTTGAATCAGATGCAGCGTTTAGAAATTCAGAACAACGCCTGGCTTATGCCTGGGCGCTCTATTTTCATGGAAGATCAGAATCTGCCGAGAAAATTTTTATGAGCATGGACAAATCGTTTACAAACTATGTTCATCGAAGAGAGTATTGCAAATTCTTATCGGAGACGGGAAGAACCGAGCAAATGAAGGAGAAGCTCGATGAGATGTTAGTTGAATTCGACCATATGAAGGGCCCCGAACGCAGACTTCATCGCGATATCATCCAGGAAGTCCGTTCGATGCGAAGCTCACTCGCACCGGTTTAGCAGACTTACCGGTTAAGCCATTTTGATTCGAAAGCCACGCGCGAGATCTCAGCAATTTTCATTTCATTCCGGGCAACTGTGCCTTTTGCGCGACCGATGTACACTACGATGGCAAAATATTTTCCGTTCGGCAGTTTTACGATCCCCACATCGTTCACCGCACCGATGACGCCTTCTGCATTTGTGTCGCCTGTGCCTGGACGATGCAATATCTCAACGCCTGACGGAAGTTGTCCTTTGATCCGCTGATTACCGCGCGATGTTTCAGTCATCATTTGCCAGAGCAGTTTTTGATTTGGCACCGATAACAGCTGGCCGTCAAAGAATTTTTTCAACAATTGAAGCATGGCGCGAGGTTTACACCAATTCGAAAATTGCATCGTCCACGCTTTACCCATTTCAGCTTCGTTGGTTGCAATGGCGATCTCCGTAATGCCAAGGCCCTTGACATATTGATCTACTTTTTTTGGCCCCTTCAGCAGCCGAAAAAGAATATCGCAGCCATTGTTATCGCTGTGAACAACGGTGTAGTTTAGAATTTCCTCGAGCGTCAATACATCGCCAGCTTGGTGTTCGTCCCGCAGTGGGCTCCAGGTGTTGGGTAAAAGATCGCCTGGTTTGAGTTTGATCTTTTGCGACAATGTAAGCTTTTTTCGGTCAACCTGATCAAGGATAGCGAGAGCAAGCGGAAACTTGAAAACGCTTTGCATCGCAAAAATGCCATCTGCATTCACAAGCAAGCTGTCGTTCGTGCTAAGGTCCATGATTGCCACACCAACTTGTCCGTCAACGCTTTTTGCAATCCGTAAAATATCCTGGCGGAGCTCAGTTTTCTGCGCGAATGAAAGCACGCAAATCAGAACAAATCCAACGGTTTGCCAATATTTCATTTTAGTCATTGAATCCCGGAATCAGAAATCATAAATCATAAATCATAAACTTTTTCACACGAGTGCACTTTTCTCACCCACATACGTCAGCGTCAGCCTGTGCATCGCTCTGGTGCAAGCGATATAAAGCATACTTTTGTCGACCTCTGATTGGTAGTTCTTCGCGTAGACAAACGGTACGATCACCTCATCGAACTCAAGGCCTTTCGACAGATGCGCTGTTGTGATGATCACGCCATTCTTAAAGCTTGTGCTGTCAGCAGTAAGCAAGTTAACGCCTGGTCTCTTGAGCTGCTCGTAAACCGTGTTGGCTTGCCGTGGCGTTTTGCAAATGATCCCCAGCGATTGAAATCCGGAGTTTTCGAAAGATGCAACACGCTGAATGATCCATTTCACTTCATCTTCTCGCGTCTCGAATTTTTTAACTTCGGGAGGCGTGCCGTGTCTCTCCATCGGGATGATGTCAGGATTTCGGTATAATGCTTGCGCGAACTCCGTGATCTCCCATGTTGATCTATAGCTTCTGAACAGCTTGACAACATCGGCCTGCGGGAAAACCTGGTTGATAGTTTCGGCAGAAGAAGCGCTGAACGGATTGGCACGCTGACTCACATCGCCCAAAATTGTTTTTTTGCACTTGAAAAGTCTCGACAGAACCGCGTACTGAACCGGTGTGTAGTCCTGCATTTCATCGATGAGAAGGTGTTTTACATGATCGTAAGAGGCAACGCCTTCGAGGCGGATCTTGGAATAGATCAACGGAAAAACATCGGCATATTCAAAATCGTTGCCATGCATCCTGAACATGTTTTGTTGTCCGGCCCACGTGAAGAAATTCCGATAAAGATCGATCATGTTTGTAAAGCGGAGCATTTTCGGAACGGCTTCCCAGATCTGCGCTTTTTCGTAGCCTGTCAGTTTGTGCTTGCGTTCATCACGAATGTAATGTTGAATGTCTTTCACTACCTGCGGCATGCGCTGCAACAGCGGGAGACGGTGATAAGCGCGAAACTTCTCGTGAATAAAAGGTGAGGGAACCACCGTTTTGCCTATCCGCAGCTCGATCGGAACAAAGAAGTTGTTTTCAAGATGAATGAAATACTGATTGAGCTTGCTGAGGAACTCATACGAAGCTTTGTACCGGATCCTGTCGATCGAGGCCTGGTCGTTTCTTTCAAGGAGTTGAGCTACTTGCTCGAAAAAAGTTTGAAACTTGATCTTGTGTTCGAGTACTTCGGAAGCAAGTTCTTCCATACCCATCTCCGGGATTTGTTCTTCTCCAAGTTCCGGCAACACATTGGAAATGTAGTCGGCAAATACTTTGTTGGGTGAAATGATGAGGATATCTTTTGATGCGATCGAGTCGCGGAATCGATACAGAAGAAAAGCTATGCGGTGAAGTGCAATGGAAGTTTTTCCCGAGCCTGCAACGCCCTGGATGATCATGACTGGCGCTGAGTCATTTCGGATCACCGCGTTTTGATCGCGCTGGATCGTAGCGACAATGTTCTTCATTTTGTCGTCCGATGTCTTGCTCAGCTCTTTTTGAAGGAGTTCATCGTGTATGTTCACATCGTTCTCGATCATGAACTCCATTTTTCCATCGCGGATCCTGTATTGACGCTTCAGTGTGATGGCTCCGTTGATCTTTCCGGATGGTGTCTCGTACCACGCGCTCCCCAATTCGAAATCGTAGAACATAGACGAGATAGGCGCGCGCCAGTCGTGCACAATGTTCTTACGATCGAGCTCGTCAAAAAAGGTATAGATACCGATGTAGATTGGTGAGCGCTTTTCCTCACCCGCTTGCTGAAAATCTATCCGGCCGAAATAGGGCGACTCACTGAGTTTGATCAGCTTGCGTTTTCGCGCCACTGCAGATTCTTCGGTAAACACCATCCGGTGCATGGACTGCCCGGCAGCAACAATATCGGCCTCGTCCATGCCAGATTGATGTTCGTGATTATACCGACTGCTTTGCCTGATCTCATGGGCATATTGCCGAACATTTTCATCCACGCGTTTGATCGCCAACGCGAGCTTTTCTTTGACAACGCCAAGGAATTCTCGTTCATCGATCTCAGTTCCGTTTTCTATATTCATTTCCATTTTGGGCTACAAAAGTAATTAACAACAGGGAGTTGACAATGAACGGAAAAGGGCCGGTTCCGGCTTCACCAGAAAGAAAAAAATATTAGATTTATTTAGATCCGATTTCAATGTTCAATTCCAACGAAAAACCTTTTGAACCAGGCCCTTCCGTACTACACGCAGAGCCCGTGTTGGCTGTTGCCGATATCATTCGCACAGTCGACTACTGGCATGATATACTTGGTTTCACCGATAAGTGGGCATGGGGTGAGCCGGCTAACCATGGTGGAGTGTCGTGGCATGGTGGAGCGTTTGTTCAGTTTTCGCTTGATACCGGGCGCGTAAAAAATTCGAAAGATTGTTACGTCT
>CBHROW010000344.1:0-5976 GCA_966080355.1 uncultured Chryseosolibacter sp. | reverse complement strand
CGCGGATCGGTCATATTGCCAGCGCACACTTGCCGGAATTCGCTCAGCTCAGCCCTAACGACACATTTTGGTTTGAAAAAATCTCGTTAGCCGATGCCGAGAAAATGTTATTTTCACTTCAGCGTTATGTTGATGAACTGACAAAAGCATTGCAAAAGAAATGGACACAATACTTTCAGTCCCGGTGATCGTGACTGCTGAAGGAAAGATTTCAAATTACGATTGATGATTGATATTTCGAATGACGTTTGTGCACCTCAACCACTGATAATAACAATATGCCCTCGATCGATCTGAACTGCGATATGGGTGAAAGCTTCGGGGCCTATTCCATCGGGACTGACGAAGCACTGATGGAATTTGTTTCGTCAGTCAATATTGCCTGCGGGTTTCACGCTGGTGATCCTTCGGTGATCCGCCAAACTGTGAACGCTGCCGCTCAACGAAACCTGGCCATTGGTGCGCACCCGGGCTTTCCTGACCTGCAGGGTTTTGGCAGACGTGAAATGAAAATTCCTGCGAATGAAATTTACGACATCGTGCTTTATCAGATCGGTTCCGTGGCTGCTTTTGCGAAGGCTGCGGGATCGAGACTCCACCATGTAAAACCACATGGCGCTCTATATAATATGGCGGCAAAAGATAAAAGCCTCGCCACCGCGATCGCCCGTGCAGTAAGGGACTTCGATAATTCACTCAAGTTTGTCGGGCTTTCAGGCAGTGAATTGGTCCGGGCAGGGTCAGCATTGGGCTTGCAGGTCGTGAGCGAAGTATTTGCCGATCGCACGTACCAGCGCGATGGCTCACTTACACCTCGAGCTTCCGCGGGGGCGATGGTCGAAAACTCAGCTGATGCTGCACGTCAGGTGTTGAATATGGTTTTGAAGAAAAGTGTGAAGACCGTTGATGGTGTGGAAATTCCAATTGACGCGCAAAGTGTCTGCATTCATGGTGACGGTGTGCACGCGCTGAGCTTTGCAAGCGAGATTGTAAAGGAACTTAAAGCAAATCATGTCAGCATCTCGCGACCATAGGCGAACGTCTTCTGTGCTGCTGGGATCCGCATTCCTCATGGCAACCTCAGCTATCGGTCCGGGGTTTATCACGCAAACAACCGTGTTCACTGCGAAGCTCGGAACAAGTTTTGGTTTCGTGATCTTATGTTCAGTGATCATTGATATCATTGTGCAGTTGAATATCTGGCGCATTGTTTCCGTTTCGGGATTACGGGCACAGGATCTGGCAAACGATTTTTTTCCAGGATCGGGATACGCGCTTGCCATGATCGTTGTGCTGGGAGGGCTGGCTTTCAACATCGGAAACATAGCTGGGGCTGCGCTCGGCATTCAGGTGATCGCAGGAACGGATCTTTGGATTGGCGTGGTGATGAGTACGGTGATCGCGCTTTTTATTTTTTGGTATCGTGAAGCCGGAAGGGCCATGGATCTTTTTTCGAAAATCCTTGGTGTGCTGATGATCATCCTGACGCTATATATTGTTGTTGTCTCGAAACCGCCATTGCTGACTGCCGCGCAGCATTCGATCGTTCCGGTGAAACTTGATTTTGTTTCTGTATTGATTTTAGTGGGTGGAACGGTTGGTGGTTACATCAGCTTTGCCGGAGTTCATCGGCTGATCGATGCGGGAATAGCCGGGCCTGATCGCGTGAATGACGTGTCAAGAAATAGCGTGCGTGGAATATTGATTGCTTCCTCCATGCGGATCCTCTTGTTTCTCGCTGCGCTCGGTGTAGTTTCAACAGGCGTGCAATTAGACGCGGGAAATCCGGCTGCCAGCGTTTTTCAGATCGCTGCGGGTAATCTTGGATACAGGATGTTCGGAGTAGTGTTGTGGGCCGCAGCCATCACGTCTGTAGTAGGCTCAGCGTACACTTCAATTTCATTTCTGAAAACATTGTTTCCGATCGTTGACAAGTACTATCGAACCGTGGTAACGTCTTTCATTATTTTTTCGGCAGCGATTTTTTTGATTGTCGGACGACCAGTCGCCATACTTGTCATCGTAGGAGCTTTGAATGCGTTCATACTTCCATTCGCGTTAGCCATTGTGCTCCTGGTTTCACGGAATCCGAAGTGGATGAAGAATTATAAGCATCCATCGTGGTTGATCGTCAGTGGTTGGGTTGTTGCGATAACATTGCTGATACTTTCAATCCGCACTGTCATTTTTGATCTCGTTGATATTTGGAGGTGATTGCCCATTTTGACTTTTAACTTACAAAAATCAAGAGCCGATCAATGAATTTAACATGTCCGGATAGAACCTCCATTCAATTCATCGTACATTTGACCATATCCATTGTAAGATGCGCATGTCATTTAAAATCATTTGCATACTGATCACAGTTTCCCTTTTCGCAAGCGGACAATCCATGCAGAGATCCAAAATTCAGGAAAGCATTCAAAAGAATTATCGCGAGCTCGAGTCATTGTACAAGAACCTGCATCAGCATCCTGAGCTTTCGCAGCAAGAAGCGCAAACATCGGAGATCATCGCCACGTCTTTGGAAAAATTCGGGTTCGAAGTGTTTCAGCGAATAGGAGGTTATGGCGTTGCAGCGGTTTTAAAAAATGGAGACGGCCCCGTTGTCTTGATCCGGACTGACATGGATGCCTTGCCAGTTGAAGAAAAGACTTCTCTCGCCTTTGCAAGTCTCGTCAAGGCAACTAATACGTCAGGCGTTGAGGTTCCCGTGATGCATGCCTGTGGTCACGATATCCACATGACGGTCTTTATTGGTACTGCTCGCGCGCTGGTGGAGAATAAAAAGAATTGGAAAGGAACGTTGTTGTTGATCGCTCAACCTTCTGAAGAGAATGGGCTAGGAGCGAGGGCGATGTTGAATGATGGTCTCTACGATAAAGTACCTTATCCGGACTTTGCGATCGCACTTCATAATCATGCCGGTATGAAAGCGGGCACTGTCGGCTACTCGATCGGACCGTTCATGGCGAGTGTCGATATGATGGACATTACGGTATTTGGAAAAGGTGGACATGGAGCCGCTCCCCATCAGGCGATCGATCCGATTGTGCTGGCATCTCAAATGGTACTTGCATTTCAGACAATTGTAAGTCGCGAGATCAATCCGCTCGAGCCCGCTGTGATCACGGTCGGGTCTTTCCACGGGGGAACGTCCTACAACATCATTCCCGACCAGGTCAAACTTCAGCTGACACTCCGCTCGTATTCCGATGATGTGCGTAAACAAGTTATCGCATCCATTCAGAACAAAGCGAAAGCGCTTGCCATGCAGGCCGGCCTTTCGTCTGATCAGATGCCAGCTGTCACCTACAATGATTCGGCACCACCAACGCTCAACGACAAAGCGGTGACTGAAAGGGTTGTGTCGGTGTTCAATGAAATATTCGGAAAAGAAAACGTGATGTCAATGGCTCCATCCATGGTCGGAGAAGATTTCAGTCGCTTTGCAACTTTCAAACAACACATTCCATACAGCATGTTTTGGCTCGGCACCGTTGACCCTCAGGTTTTTGATGACGCCAGGTCAACCGGAAAAACCCTGCCACCGCTGCACTCGTCAACATTTCAACCACAACCGAAAGAAGCGATCACCACGGGCGTAATGGCGATGACAAGTGCGGCAGTTGAACTTTTTCGAGTCACACGCTGAGTTGCGATAGACATACTTTGTTCCCAGATCGATTGCACGCGCGCTCAGGCTGAGGGGTTGGAATTTAAAAGCAGTCGCGCTCAACATCTTTCAGCGATTGAACGTCTTGAAGTATTCCGGGAACGCAAAATGTGACATTGCGTATTCCGGTGTGCGATGCTGTTTCGCAAACCACTTGTCAACTTTTACCCTGACAACGTAGATTGGTTTTATGTCGACTGTGGTGAAGTCTGAAAATGAGTGGCCATTGAACTTCGGGAAGAATTTTTCAAAGAATATTTTCATCAACCTCATTTTTTCGGATTCGCTCTCTTCGATCTGTGCAATACCGTAAATGACTACACTTTGATATTCCGAACCGAAATCAACAGCTTTTGCTGCCGTATAAAGATCACCAAACTTGTATAACGAAATACAAACAGTCTTTCCACCGGTGAGCGCAGATCCACCATAGCCATGTTTGGAAAGATGAAAGATGATCTCGTTCGAATTTTCATCGTAGACGAAAAAAGCGACATGATTTGCAGGTACCTCGCTATCCACATAAGCGATTGAGCATGAAGGACAGTGCGTGACCATCATCCTGAAAAACCCGACATCGCCTTTTTCGCGATCTTTTCTCCTGATTTTTATTTCATGTTTCGACATGCGGTGTAGTGTTTGGTCACGAAAAGATATTGCTTAATCGGAAGATTTCTATGCAGCTCATCAATATCAAGTAAAGCATTGAAGCCTGTGGCGGATAGTAGCCCTGCAACACCGCGATCACTTCAAATTCGCACTGTACTGAAATCACGATTGTGCATCGGCCAAAATATCTTCCGGGCGCTGCGTTCTCCTGACGCTATAGAAAACAACTTCGTGCCTTAGTGCCTTTGTGGCAAATCTGCTCCACGGTTAAAATGCGTTAGAAAGAAAATGCCGGAGGTTATCCGGCACTTTCGGTTTCAAACAAGCAAAATGTCACTTCACCTGGACTTTAGCAGTGCGCAGTCTGCGGTTATTGAACACCTTTAATATGTACAGGCCTGGCGCCAGGGTTTCGTGTACATTCATTTGAAGCTGACCGGAATCTCCGACCGTTCCTTCATGCTGTTGAACAACTGCTCCCGACCCCGATAACAATTCAACACGCGCGTCACCTCCGTGCCCCTCTTCAAACTGAACCGTAAGTACGCCACGCGGATTGACTGGATTGGGAAATATTTCGATGCCTGCTTCAACGTCATTATCTGTGAGCACTTCAACATCGCCAACAGACGCGGCACTCATCTCACCGAACGGAATCAGTCTGCTTCCGGGAATAGGCCCTTCGAAATCTCCATTCTGAAATCTCCACGCAACAGATACATGATCGGCTCCGTTACCTTCCTTCTGAAGGGCTTCAATGTAGTATCGTTGTCCGCCCACGAGAGAGATCGCGGCTGATTTTTGCGTAGCATATTTGTCCCAGACATTCAATGGCACCGCACCGTTGAGGTAAGCAATTTTCCGTTTGTTTGCAGGATTGTCGTCCGTGCTCAGCCACAGTTCGCTGTTATCATCGCTCGCAATGTAGAAAGCGTACGTTCCATTCACGGGAACACACAGATATCCGCGAATGCGCGAACCATAGTCGTTGCCATAATAATTGGTCGTTGAAAAATTAGTCAGCTCTACAATACGATCCGGTGGTGAGTTGACAGGGATAGCTGAGACAGAAGTTCCGGTAATGCCAGTCCACACTTCACGATAGATCTTTCCCGTGCCGTTACAAGCCTGTTCTCCCACAACAATATCAATTGTCTCAACGTCACTCAGGCCGAGATTGTCTGTAGCCTTGACTAAAATGTGATAGCTCCCTGCAGGAACATTGGTCCATTGAAATTCATATGGAGCTGATGCATCTTCGGCAAGCAATTGCGAGTTGGCTTCGAATCTTACTTTAGAAATACTTCCATCCGGATCGGCAGCGTTTGCGCGAATCCAAATATTGGCTCCTGCGGCAAACCGTTCACCCTGTTCGGGTTCAGTGATACTTACCGTTGGGCTTTGATTGTTCACAAGACCGATCGGCACGAGTCGGCTTCCTGCGATCGGTCGTTCGAGAGTTCCGTCAGGCAATTGCCAGCCTACAGAGATAAAGTCGTTTCCAGTTGCTTCTTTATGAAGGGCTTCAATGTAGTATTGCCGCCCGGCATCCAACGGTATGGCTACTGACTTTTGGCTGGCGTATTTGGTGTATTCCCTGAATTTCGTTGCGCCAGTCACAGATGCGATAAGTCTTTTATTTTCAGCCGAATTATCCGTACTCAGCCACAATTGACTATTATCATCACTGG
>CBHROW010000343.1:0-5977 GCA_966080355.1 uncultured Chryseosolibacter sp. | reverse complement strand
CATCGTGTCTGAGACTGAAGACAGGATCGATCTTCAATACATGAATTCGTCTCAATCGATCAAAAAGTCGGATGTGAAGTCGAGGGAAAAGATGGAGAAGTCGCTCATGCCTGATAACCTTCAATCATTGATGAGCGAACAAGACTTGATCGACCTGGTTGAATATCTAGAGTGTCTCAAAAAAACAAGTTTGTAGTTTATAGTTTGTGGTTAGAGACCCCAATCACGAACTATAAACTACAAACTAAAAACTATTTCCGCGGGAATTTCTTATCGCTGTTAGCAGCAAACCAGGCGAAAGCCGCAGTCATCACTGCGTTGTGCTTCATGTCTGCCTCCACAGCTTTGTCGTACAGATCCATGCTGGTATGGTGCGTTCGAGTGCTGTATTCGATCGGGTCCTGGATGAACTGGAATGCAGGCAATCCAATAGCATCAAACGATAAGTGATCGGTGCCGGATGTATTTCTGATCGTGAGCGTTTGCGCGCCCATCTTTTCGAACGGCTTCAACCACGAACGAAATGTGGACCTCGCGTTTTCATTCCCTTGAAGATATACACCGCGATATTTTCCGGTGCCGTTGTCCATATTGAAATAGACGGAAAAATTCTCAGCGGCAGGTGTGAGTTTGATCGAATCATAAGGGAACGCTTTGTCCAGTCGCTCACCGAGCATGCGCTTGACATAGGAACGGGAACCGAGCAATCCTTCTTCTTCACCACCCCAAAGAGCAATGCGAATAGTTCTGCGTGGATTCTGTCCGATCGTTTTCAAAATTCTCATCGTCTCCATCATCACTGCCGAGCCGCACGCATTGTCTGTCGTTCCTGTTGCGCTATGCCACGAATCGAAGTGCGCACCGATCATTACGATCTCGTCCTTCAGGTCTGTTCCTGGGATTTCAGCGATGATGTTAAAACCCGGTGCTGCTGGAGTGAATTCCGTTTCCAACGTCAGCTCGAGCTTGACAGGAATACCTTTTTGGATCTGGCGAACCATGCGATTGTAATGCTCAGCCGCGACTGTTATTTGCGGTAAGATCTTTGGAACGTTTGCGCTATATGCACGAGCGCGTTTATCGTTTGGAACATCAACCGGATAAGGCACCGTTGCTGCGGCCACTGTCACAGTTCCGTCTTCGAGTGGCATGGCTGGGCTGGCTTCCAATACAGCAATCGCCCCTTCTTTCTGAATGAGATCCCACTTCAAATACGCGAGTCGTTGTGGCTCTCTTGCACCTTGAAATCTTCTCCCTGTAAAAGATTCTTGCGGGCCAGAATTAGCTAACACCAGTAGTGAGGAGTCGTTAAGGCGTGTAGCGTCAGGAGCGAATCCGGGCTTTACCGTAGTTGGCAAGCTGAATAATACAATTTTGCCTTTCAGTTTTCCTTTGTAGTTATTGAGATCCTCTTCTTTTTTTATGTCGAGATAAACAGCTTCCGCCTGAACGGTGCCTTTGATGCCGGGAGTCCATGCTTTTGGATAAGCTATAACAGGAAAGTAAACCGGACCAAGATTTTGCAGGCTGAACTTCTTCAATTCCCATCCACGGCCAAATTCTTCTCCCCAGGTATCGAAAGTAACATTTTGCAAACCCCATGATTCCATTGTCGCTTTCGCATAGTCAGCTGCGCGTTTGTAACCAGGAGAATTTGTCAATCGTGGGCCATGAACATCGGTGAGCATTCCGAGAATGTTCATCACTTGAGAGCGATTCATGCCTTCGTCTTTTATTTTGGAGACCATCGCGGTATCCAGCTTTTCCGTTTGGCCAAATGCCGAAAGCGAGAGCACTGCCATCGCAGAAAGCGCGGTAAAAAATTTCGTTATCATCGGTGCATAGGTTTATTGAGAAGTAAAAATAGAAGAATGCCCTAAGAGTTATTTACCGCTCGTGGAAGGAGTAGTTGGCGGTTCGCAGTTGGCAAAATGAGTGCGACTATCAGAACGCTCGCTGATATCTTGGCGTATTTAAATTTACAACTCACCTTTTGCTCCCGCACGCACATTGCCAACTGATTTTTGCCAACTGCCAACTATTCACTTCGGGTGACTCGACAAACTAAACCAGTTGCCTGAGTTGTCTTTAAACAAAGCCTCGGTTCCATAAAACTGCTCCTTGGGCTCAGACATGAATTCAACACCTTTTGCCTTCAGTTCTTCGTAGGTTGCGCGGCAATCGTTAGTCTCGAAAACCCCGGAGCCAAGTTTTCCACTCTTAATGAGCTCGATGAGTTGAGCAGCAGTTTTTTCATCATACATCGGCCCGGCTTTCACAAGCATCAGAACAATTTCAATATCTTTCTGTTCTTTCGGTCGAACCGTGAGCCAACGGAAACCGGAATCCATGGTTGCATCGGTAGCAACCTCAAATCCGAGTTTGTTGACATAGAAATCGTAAGCTGCGTCCTGGTCGAGGACGTAGATGGTGTAGTGTGAGATGCGGGTGATCATAGTTCTTATTTGGTGTTCATATTGAAAAAATGCGTGCGAACCAATTTAGAAGTCGCGAGCTATGAGCTGCGAGCCTCGAGCAGTGCAGTCCTAATTGAATTAGTTCACAAAACTCGAAGCTCGCGGCTAATAGCTCGAAGCTTAAGTCGAAGGTAAAGCGAATAGCAGTTCTCTGATTATCGAAAATTGCTATTCTTCCGGGCTGTACTGCGAAGAGAAGCAATTGGGAATGAATCGGGTGGGTTGTTCCTTTACGAGCTGCTGTGTTTGCATGGCCCGCAAGCGAAAAATAGCCGGAGTTTCGCCAGTGTATTCTTTGAACTTCGAAGTGAATGAGGTGTTGCTTTCAAAGCCAACTTCTTCGCAGACTTCAATGATCGATATTTGTTCCTGCTTCAGCTTTTGTTTTGCCACTTCTATCCTTCGCTCGCTTAAGTATTGATACGGAGTTTTATTGTATGCCTTTTTGAAAAGGCGGAGAAAATGAAATTTTGAAAAACATGCCTCGTTCGAAAGCCTGGCGAGATCCAATGGCGATGCATAGTGATCATCGATATAAAGCTTAGCGCGAACAATGCGCGTATACAAATCCATAACTCAAAGTCATTTTTTGTTCATGGCAAGAATAAGAGCCTTTCTGCTCAACCAGATATTCCAAACACCCTTCAGCTTATGCTTTTGCTGGCTGACTGTGTAAACCGGCTTGCTGTAAAGAATGGAATCCGATTCTGAGTTATCAGCTCTTCTGCTCTTTTGAATGTTATCTCCGGCATCGTGGTCTTCGACTTCCAGGAAAGCCTGAACGATCTGCGTTTCTATTTCGCTGGACTTTTGATCTCCCGGAAACGAGAACCGTATTCGATGCTGACTTGCAGAAATCATCGAGTCTTCCCGAACAGTGTCTGATCTCAGCGCAGCAAGTTGATCGACTAGGCTCCGCCCCTTTGCAAAAGCAGCTTCAGTAATTTCCGCATCGGTAACCCGGGTGATCTTGTGCGCAGCCATATCTTCTTTTACGGCCTTGCGTTGTTCTTCAGTGAGAGACCCTGTGCACGCGCAAAAGGTCAAAAAAACAATAAAAAATTTGCGCTGTTTTTTCATAGTCATGGCAAAGGTCAGAAAAACTTCCATTCCAAATCGACTTTTTCAGGTTAATTGAACGGCCGCACTGAATAGCTTTTAGCTTTCTGCTTTTAGCTTTATTAAATTTGTCGCTGCTTTTTAGAATATGCAGGAAAAACTGGAAGAAATCAAGCTCCGTTTCGAAGAAGTGGGCCAGCTGTTGGTTCAGCCGGATACGGTCACGGATATGAAGAAATTCTCTTCACTGAGTAAAGAATACAAGGATCTTGAGAAGATTGTCGTCAAGTACAATCAATGGAAGGAAGCAAAGGGCCACCTGCAACAGGCGAAAGACGTTCTTGCAAAAGAAAAGGACCAGGAGTTGCGTGAGCTCGCAAAAATGGAGATCGATGAGCTCGAGCCGAAGATCGAGAAACTGGATGAAGAATTGAAGGAACTGCTCATTCCGAAAGATCCCAACGATGATAAGAACGTGCTCCTGGAAATTCGTGCCGGTACAGGCGGTGATGAAGCCGCGATCTTTGCCGGAGATCTGTGGAGAATGTATCAGCGCTTCTGCGATCGGAGGGGTTTGAAGATGTCGGTGCTTGACGTTACTGAGGGAACTGCCGGTGGATACAAAGAAGTGATCAGCAGTGTGTCGGGTGATGGCGCTTACGGTCTTCTGAAATTTGAATCGGGTGTTCATCGCGTGCAGCGAGTTCCTGCTACAGAACAAATGGGACGCGTTCATACATCAGCGGCATCTGTAGTTGTCCTTCCGGAAGTTGACGAGGTCGGTCAGGTCGAGATCAACCCGGCCGACATTGAAATTCAAACTGCGCGGTCGAGCGGAGCAGGCGGGCAGAATGTGAACAAAGTCGAAACTAAAGTTCAACTTACCCATAAGCCAACGGGCATCGTCATTACCTGTCAGGTGGAACGCTCGCAGCATGGTAACCGCGAACGTGCCATGCAAATGCTAAAGACCAAGCTTTACGAGATGGAAGTTGAAAAACAAGAGAAGGAAATGGGCGCTGCCAGGCGTTCGTTGGTTCGCAGTGGCGATCGCTCTGAAAAGATCAGAACGTATAACTACCCACAAAGCCGTGTCACTGACCATCGCATCAGCTTTACACAACATAATTTACCTGCCATAATGAACGGTGAGATCGATGATTTCATCGAACAGCTTCGAATTGCCGACAGTGCGGAAAAAATGACAGAGGGAACGCCACAGGCATAGCATTTGCGATACCGGCCGTGGCGTTTGAATTTTAATTAACTTAACCCTTCAAACAACAATCAAATTATGAGCAAAGGACTAATCACCGTTCTCGTTATTGTCGGAATCATTTTCCTTTTCGGGATCGGTTTTTTCATGTGGGGAACTGGTGTGTATGACAATGCCATCAGCGCACAGGAAAATGTAAATAAAGAATGGAATGATGTACAGGCTGCTTACCAGCGGAGGGCTGATCTTGTTCCGAATCTCGTTGCCACCGTGAAAGGCGCAGCGGAAAATGAGAAATCGATTCTTGTTCAGGTGACTCAGGCCAGAGCAGGTATTGTAAACGCTAAAACTCCGGAAGATCTCGAGTTGGCTGGTCGCAAGATCAACACTGCGATCAACCTGGCGTTTGAAGCGTACCCACAGATCCGATCAACAGAAAATTTCCAGGATCTGCAGGCTCAACTTGAAGGCACCGAAAATCGCATCAACGTAGCCCGACAGCGCTATAATGATGCTGTTGCTCGCTACAATGTTTACGTTCGCGGTTACTTCAAGAGAATGGCATTGAATGTGTTCGGTGGTGGCGAAGATTTTTCCGCGCGTAAAGGTTTTGAAGCCTCTGCCGGATCCGAGAATGCACCGACTGTGAAGTTCTAAGATATTAAAGATAAAGGCTGCGGATGGTCCGCATCCCTTTCACTCTCTGCTTGCAAATCAAGAGTGAACCCCGTGTCGAGAGGTGCGGGGTTTTTTATTTTAGTCACTGGTCATTGGTCGCCAGTCATTGCAAAAGAATAGGAAAAATGTAATTGGAAAGTGAAAAAGGCATTAGGGATTGGGCACTGGCGAATGAAGGTGACTTAGAAATAAATATAACGCTGATTTTACTCGCTCTTCTTCACAATTATACAGATACAGTCACTCTTCTCCTTGAACTCCTTGAGGAGAAGGCCGGGCCTGCCTGCCGTTGCGATGCCAAGCGGGGTAGGCAAGGATGAGGTGATCCGACACGAGGAAATTGACTTCGATCATTCAATTCTAACAGTTCACCATGAACTCCCAACTTCACGCAAATAAGTCCAGTTTATTTATAAGCTAAACACCTTAACCATGAAATCGATTGCCTCATTTATCATTCTTTTTGTTGCTGCGCTCTCGTCCTTCGCTCAATCCGATGAGGACGGCATCAAGCAAGTCGTAACGTCTGCGTCCATTAACGGACTTC
>CBHROW010000342.1:0-5981 GCA_966080355.1 uncultured Chryseosolibacter sp. | reverse complement strand
CAGTCGATCGAACTCCGATAACAAATAGTGCCGGATATCAACAGACCATGAAAATGGTTCGAGAAGCTACTTCTATTGATATTCCCAAACCTATTAAAAAATTTTCAGTTGGATTTTCAAAAATCAATCTTACTCCCGCGGAGCCAACCTCGACTGCAGGCTACGGCAATCGCAAAGGAAAAAAATATACCAAGGTTGCTGATTCTATTTTTGTTCGTGCATTGGTGATACAAAATGGTGCTGAGCGAGCTGCGATAGTATCGGCCGATCTTCTTCTTATTCCACCGGGGGTGACCAGCCAACTTCTGCGAAAACTTCCGGCCATCGGTTTCAGTCTTGAAAATACATTTCTCGGTGCCACACATACGCACAATAGCATTGGCAACTGGAGCGAAGGAGCCGCGTCATTTCTTTATGGAAAATATGATCCGGCCATTGTCGATCTTATTTCAGACAAGATCATCGAATCGATTCAAAAGGCGAGTGAAGATTGCGTTGAAGCTCACATTAAAACGGGAAGGATAAATGCAGCGGACGCGGTAAAGAACAGATTAACAGTTGATGGTCCGACAGATCCAAACCTTCGCATTGTGCAGATTGAACGTTCAGATAGCAGCGAACTTGTCCTCGCAAGTTTTACCGCTCATGCCACGTGTTTGTATTCGAAAGACCTTGAGCTTTCCAGAGATTATCCCGGGAAGCTTGTTGATAAACTTGAATCTACCGGTTATGATTTCGCAATGTTCATGGCTGGCGCAGTTGCGAGTCATAAACCAGCTGCACCTGAATTCGGAAAAGATTGCATAGACTGGATGGCGGACCATCTGACTCATGCGATACTTGAAGGACAGCACGATCTTCGTGAGGTTTCGGACACAACGCTGTTGTCGTATCAAATGCCGATCAATACTGGTGATCCACAATTAAAAATTTCCAACGACTGGAAAGTACGGTCTTGGCTGTTTCGTGCAGCACTGGGTGAATACCCGATGCGTATTTCTATACTTCGCATCGGTGATCTGGTGATGTTTGGGGTTCCGGCCGATTTCTCAGGAGAATTCGATCCTTATCTCGATTCTGTTGCCACACAACAAAACCTTCATATGATGGTGACAAGCTTCAACGGAGGCTACATGGGTTACCTTACGCCTGAAAAATATTACGACAACCCTTACTTCGAGACGCAGTTCATGAACTGGTATGCGCCTGGAGCTGGGGAGTATGTGAGAGACGTCCTTGCCGAGCTCTTACTGAAAATGAATGCACGCTAATTTATTATCGGGTTCCCAGTGACCGGCAGCCAGGAACCCGGCAGCCCGGTTCACTCGTACCTCAGTGCTTTTACGGGATTAGCTCGCGCTGAACGAACCGTGTGAAAGCTGATCGTGATCAATGCAATTGCGAGGGCGACTCCACCGCCAAGTAAGAAAATGAATGGATTGATCTCAATTCGATAAGCGAATGTCTCGAGCCATTTGAGCAGTAACCAGTACGTGATGGGCGCGGCTACCACGAAAGAAAGAATGACCAATAGTGTGAAGTTGCGCGAGAGCAAAATAGTGATCTGGCTCTCTGATGCGCCCAATGCTTTTCGTATGCCGATCGCTTTCGTTTTTCTTTCGGTCGTGATCGCAGCAAGTCCGAATAATCCCATACATGAGATCAATATTGCCAATGTCGCCATGATTGTAACCACTGCGCTCATTTGCTGATCGGAGCGGTAAAGCAAGTCGAAGTGTTCATCGAGAAAAGTGTATTGGAAAGGATAGTTCGGAACGAGTTGATCCCAGGTTTGCTTCACGAATGCGATGGCTTCTTTTGCGTTTTTGCCGTCAATCTTAACGGAAAGTTCATCGTAGCCCCAGTCAGGATGCACAACCATGCTTAGCGTATTCACCTTGTAATGCAAGGAATTGAAATTGAAATCCTGCGTAACTCCAATGATGGTGCCCAGGGTGTCATTCGCATACCAGGAGTGGCCGGCTTTTGTCCCAATGATATCTTTGATGCCAAGTTCTTTAGCAAAAGATTCATTGATGATAAACGACATTCCATTGTCTGTCGGGAATTCTTTGCTGAAGCCTCGGCCTTGCTTTATTTTAATTCCATAGACTTTCAGGTAGTCATAATCTACATTCACGTTGCTCGGTGTAATTTGCATGATGCCCGTGTCGGCCTTGACTTTGAAGCCCCATTGATGAAAATTGTTGCCGAGTCGTTGACCCGATGCTGTTACTCCCATCACATACCTGCTCTTCGAAAGTTCGGTCTTCAAGGTCTCGAATTTTTGATTGGCATCCTGGTTCATATCGATCAGCATCATTTGCTCCTTATCGAAGCCGATGTCTTTATTTTTCATGAACGATAGCTGTTGAAGCACCACAAACGTGCTGACGATCATCGCAAGCGCAAGCCCGAATTGAACAACCACAAGTCCGCTGCGGAACAGAGATTTGCCTTCGCCTTTTCCGCCTCCCTTGAGCACGCGCGACATGTTGAACGATGTCATATAGAACGAAGGGTAAATTCCGGTAACCATACCAAGGCTTGCCGTGATGGCCAGCACAAAAACGATATTCATCGGGTCATTGAAGGCGTTGAGGAGCGACAGTTTTCTGCCGATGAGCTCGTTTAAAAGAGGAATGAAACCAAGGTCCATCAGGGCAGCCAGGACAAGCGCAAAAAATGCGAGTACTGTAGATTCAAAAATAAACTGACTGAACAATTGAAGTTTTTTTGCTCCCACAGTTTTGCGTACTCCGATCTCTTTCCAACGGTGAGATGCGCGGGCCGTGGTGAGGTTCATGAAGTTCACGCCAGCGATCAACAAAATAAAAACTCCGATGATCGCAAAGATATCGAGATATGCACCATTGAACTTGCGGTAGTTGTTGTAGTCATGTTCAATATCCGTGGAAGCGAGGTGTACGTCTTCAAGTTTTTGCAGAAAAAGTTTGTACACATCGTTGATCTTGGGGTCATCCATATGCCGGCTCAGGAACGCGGGAAACTTGGCCTCCATCGCTTTGATGTCGGTTCCCCGTTGCAGTAACATGTAAGTATTCAAAAAATTTCCACCCCAGCGATCATTGAAGTTGGCCATCTGCCGGTACACGCTCGGAACTGAAATGAGAATATCGAACTTCAGGTGTGAATTCTCCGGAACATTTTGAGAATGCCTGTGATCTTGTATTGGTCGTCTCGGAGTTTCAGCATTCCGCCCATCGCTTTGTCGGCACTTTCAAAGTACTTCAGCGCTGTTTCTTCACTGATGGCCATGGTGTATGGCAGATCGAGAACGGTAGCGCGGTCACCCATCAAAAGTTCATAATCAAAGATGTCGAGGAAAGTACTGTCGACAACAGCAACATTTTCGATTAGGAGTTTCTTTTCGTCACGCTCCACAAGATTTTTGCCGCGGTTCCAAAAGCGCGTAATGGTTACAACCTCGGGGAATTCGTCTTTCAGCGCAGGCGCCATCCCTGACATTGACAGCGCAACTTTCTGAATGTTTGTACCCGTGAAATTTTGCACCTCATCAAGTCTGTAGATGTTTTCCTTTTTGGAGTGGAACCCGTCAAAACTTCGCTCATCAGAAATAAAGAGGTAGATGGCGATGCAACACGCCAGGCCGATGGCAAGGCTGAAAATGTTGATGAAGGCGTACATCGGACTTTGCCGGATGTTGCGCCAGGTGATGGAAAAGTAATTTTTGATCATAGAAAAGGAGGATGGCCCAGGTAGTACTTGAGAAACCAAAGAAAGTTACGCAACAAATCCTATGCAATTTTCGAGAACCGCGAAGCGAAGGAGATTTCACATCTTTTTAGGTACTCAGGTGATCGTTCTTGAACAAGCCGCGGATCACAGTTGAACGGTGGCCAAGTAACAAGTACCACGTAAACATGGAGCACGGGCGGTACCAAAATTCAAAAACAGAAGTTGACTCCTGCATCTTGTCCGTCCCCTTGCATCTTGCTTCCTGATTCTTATTATTTGCTGCGCGATTTTCCTCGCACGTTAGTTCGTTTCCCTGATTTTCTATTCGGCTTCGCCAGAGGTGCCCTCGCAGACCGGAATCCAACGCCTGGCACTTGATAAAGCACTTGGCATTGGGCACAATAAAATGTTCTTCGCTGAGTGTTGCCAATATGTTTTTTCAATGTCGGAACATGGCACCTTGGACACGTCTTCTTGTTGTAAATAAGCCAGTGTTTCTTCAGCTCATATTTCTTTTTCCAGCGATAGAAATCAAAGCTATAATGTTGCGCTTCGTTGATGAGCTCAGATAATTTATGAGGAGGGAGGGCTGCGATCAATGTTTCCGGGTGAACCTGGATGCGAAACAGTACTTCGTTTTTTATGATGTTGCCAACACCCGCGAAAATATTCTGATCGAGCAAAGCATCGCTGACATTCATCTCAGGCAACTGTTTTAATTTCTTTCGTGCCTTTGCGGCATTCCAGGCATCGTTCAGTACATCAGCCGACCATTCGTATACCTCATCCAGCGGTGCTTCTATCTCACGAATGGAGCATGTATAGAAATTCAATTCATTTCCATCTTCAAAAATTAGTTTGAGGCTGGCGTTGCGGTCTTTTGTTTCGTTCACGCGATAACTTCCGAACATGAGGAAGTGAATACGAATGGAAAAATTTTTGAATTCGATGAGAAAATGTTTCCCCCAACTTTTCAGCGACTTGATCCTTTGCCCGCGAAGACGTTCGTAATCGATCGCTGCGAGACCTGACGCGTGTTCAATTTTCTTACCTTTGAACCCGCGAAGTTCTTCCCGAAGTATGACCAATGACGGACCTTCCATGTTAACTATGATTTATCACATTGCAACAGAAAAAGATTGGAACCACTGGTTGAGCCGCCCGGAATATGCTCCTGAAGCGTTTGAGCGAGAAGGTTTCGTACACACTTCGCATCGTCATCAGCTGGGAGGAGTAGTGGAACGATACTATGCCGGTCGCACCGATCTTATTTTGCTGCACATCGATGAGCAAAAACTTGCATGCCAGCTTGTGGAAGAGCCGTCAACCAACGGTGAGTTGTTTCCACACATCTATGGAAAGATCAACAAGAGCGCAATTGTAAAAGTGGAGAATCCATGGTCATTCCGCTGACGCCTTAGTTAAACCTTTTCGCCACAGCTAAGACTTAAAATGTCCTTTTTGTTTCCAGCCCCGCGAATTCTTCGTTGAGGTAATTGTAATAGGTGCGGATATAGTCGACCCAGGCGAACAGTCTGCGTTTTCTCAAGTAGTCTGATTGACGCTCGTTGTCGTACGCTTCCATCTCGAATGGATTGTACCGATAGGCTACATAGTGACCATGGCCACTGAAGCGCGAACGTAAATAGAAAAATGCGTAAAGAAGCCAGTGAAAAATGAAGAGCATCTCTACTTGTTGAAGGAAATGGATCTTCTCGTGACGAACAAGTTGAGTTTCATCTTTGGTCAACCGGGATATCCAAATAAAAATAAAAAATGACAATCCGGTGTAGTAATTGAAAATGCGCTTTCGCGTGTAAATCTTTACGGGTAGCATGAGGATATAATGGGAAATTGAAATTGATAGTTCAATCTTCGTACCAATCCTGAAAGAATTATTTCTCCGGGTTATTTTTGTAACGAATGGAAAGAACGATGATCAACGCATTGATAACGATTGAAAACGCATTTGTTGCAATGATCGGAATGTCTTTTTTCGTCACACCATACCAGATCCACAACGCGAGCCCGGCCAGTAGGATAATAAAGAAAAAAACGGAAACGTTTTCGGCTTTTTTATCTCGAACGATTTTAATGAGTTGGGGAAGAAGTGAGCTAGATGTGAGAATACCTGCGCCAATACCGATCCACTCCGTCATGTTTTTCAACCTCTTGGCTATTCAGGCTGAAAAAAACATGCCGGAAGATGCGTTTGAAAAAATTACCGACCGAATTTGCGAGCGTTACTTTGTCTGATCTTT
>CBHROW010000341.1:0-5984 GCA_966080355.1 uncultured Chryseosolibacter sp. | reverse complement strand
AGTAGTACAATCACTCCTGCTGCACATGCAAATACCCACACATCCATGGAGATCCGATAGGGAAAAGTCTCTAACCACCGGCCGGTTGCATATGCCGCGAGTGGGGCCGCGATCACAAATGCAATGACAACAAGCACAATGAAATTTTTTGCGATCAGAACCGCGACTTGCGAAACCGTTGCCCCGAGAACTTTTCGGATACCGATCTCTTTGGTCCGTTGTCGCACAGCATGAAGTGTGAGTCCAATCAGGCCAATGCAGGAGATAAAGATCGTTGCCACGCTGGCGTATGTAATGATCCGTTTCCATTTTGCCTCTGCCTCGTATTCTCTCCGGTTGTTTTCTTTCACATAGTAATAATTGAAAGGTGTGGCGATGAACGTTCTCTCGTAAATCGCCTTTATGTTCTTTATGATATCAGTTGCTGGGCTTCCAGGCTTTGTGCGAATCAGGAAACGACCCAACGCGATCTTTGGGTTCATGGTGAACAGCTTCGGCTGGATCTCTTTTCGCAATGACGCGAAATGATAATCCTTCACAACACCTACAACGGTCAGGTTACAATCTCTCCCGTTCACCTTGCGAATGATTTCACCGATGGGTTCGTTCCATCCCATCTCGGTTGCGAATGCCTCGTTGATCAATACCGACTTGGTCGAGTCGGCCGGAAAGTCTTTCGAAAAATTTCTACCCGAAACCACTCGTACACCGAGCGTGGGAAGATAGTCTTCGTCAATCCGATCAAGGTCGATGTCGATCGTTTTACCTGCAGCCTCGGCCATGTTGCCCCAGCGTCCGTTCATTTTTTGTGCAACCGCCAATACACCTGGCATTTGTGCAATTCCGGACTTGAATTCGTTGAGCAACGGGACATCGTCTTCATGACCATTGGCGTTCACTACGATGAGGTTTTCTTCGTCATAGCCAAGATCCGCATTCGTAAGAAAGTCATACTGAAAATAAACAAAGGTCGTTACGATGATCAGAAATGACGCCAGCGCGAATTGCACGATGATAAGGCTTTTCGATAAAAGGTTCTTGTCTTTCAATATCACCCGATTGGACAGCGTTTCAACGGGACGAAATCCTGACAGCACCAGGGCAGGATAAAAACCTACCGCTACACTCACGATCAAAAATAATCCGATAAGTGAAGCGATCATGGGAATATCGACAAGGTATTGAAAGCTCAGTTGTTTATTGGCGAGGGTGTTGAATGACGGCAGCATGAACCACGCGAGCATCATGGCAACGGCAAACGCAATGCTGCACAACAAAACTGCCTCTAGTAAAAATTGTTGCACAAGCTGGCGCCTGCTGCAGCCGACAGTCTTGCGCAGACCGATCTCCCTGGCGCGTTTCAACGACTGCGCAATGGCGAGGTTGATGAAATTCACCGAAGCAATCAGCATGATAAAAAACGCGATCCCGTTGAGGATGTAAGCATAGATCGGCTTGCTGGTGTTGCTGATGCTCTGTTCGTTTTCAATTTGTGTATCGAGGTGCATACCGATAAAAGGTTGCAAGCCCCAGGTAAAGCTCAATGAACTGCTGGACTTCGCTATCTCTGCCAGTTCTTCAGCAGCACTTTTCCGATATACACTTTTCATTTTATCGATGACACGCTGACGGTCAGCGTCTGGGTGCATCAAAAAGTAAGTTGCGTAGTTAAGTAAATGCCAGTCGCCATGATCGTTGGCGGAAAGTTTCGCATAAAAGGAAAAAGGGAGAAGCATATCGAACGTGATCGATGAATTCTCGGGTGATGGTCTTGCAACTCCCGAAACCACAAACGGAATGAATTGTTTATCCATCTCGAATTCGAGAACCTTTCCGATTGCATCCGTAGTTCCAAAGTATTTCCTTGCCATTTCTTCGGTCAACACGAGCGCGTGAGGATCGGTGAGAACTTTATCTGCGTCACCCGACACCAGCGGGAATGAGAATATTTTAAAAAACGAATCGTCAACCCAGGTTGCGTTTTGTTCGAAAATTTTTCCATCACTTCGAACCACGAAGCCTTGCTCGTAAACCCTGACGAAGTTTTCAATTTCAGGGATCTCAGCGGCAAACGCGGGGCCTTGTACGGCCGCTGATTCTCCGTACACCGTGTTGCGTCCGTTTTGCGTGTCGATAATGCGGCATGTGAGGCGGAATAGCCTGTCTTTATTTTGATGGAACCGGTCAAAAGTTAATTCGTCACGAGTGTAAAGCATGATCAGCAGAAACCAAGCGAGTCCGAGGCTGAGGCCTGCGATGTTGATCAGCGAAAAGGTTTTATTGCGAATAAGGTTTCTGAAGGCGATAGCGAAGTAATTTTTGATCATAGGAAAGGCGGATTCGTGTACGAGAGAAAACTCCGGTTATAACGAGAAGTTACACGAAAAAAAGTAAAATGCGGAAAATGCGGGACCGCAAAGAACATTCAGGTACGTACTGCTCCGCAAGTTGTGCCCGTGCGGTGGCCTCACCTGACCTTCACAGGCGCGAGATTCCGCAAAGACCGCGAAGATTGTGCAGACACATGAAGCGTCCCTTCGCGAAAGATTTTTACTTCAGATCATTGGTGGTGCGGCTCGGGTCGGGCCTTCGTTCCGGGTGCAGGGTAATTCAAAATCGCTCACGGTGAATTCATCGCGCTGACTGCAAGCCCCCGTAGCCTCTACAGTGGAAACAACGCTCGAATCGATAGAACCCCTTGCAAGCTACGCCAGTTTCCCGGCAGTGTGTTTGGTCAGTCTCTGACCGCTTCGAGCAGTCGTTTAAATCTCGGGTCTTCTTTAAGGGCGAAGCAATTCGGATCTTTCAAAACATTTTCGCGCTGAAAACCTTTTTCGAGCGCACGCTCCAACGACTCGTAAAAACTCTCGTGATCATTGATAGACAGATGCACAATAGCCTTGTTGAAATATGGCCGGCTTGAATTTTTTTCAACTTCAATCGCCCGCTCAATAAATTTCAGTGCCAGATCGGGCTTGTTGAGGTGGAGATAACAATTTCCAATGCTGGAATAAATATTCGAGATCCTTGTTTTCGTTTCGTGCGGATCGAGTTGCTCCAAGGCTTTGTCAAATTTTTCGAGAGCTTCTTTATATTTTCCGGTCTGTGTGAGCAACGATCCCCAGATCACATAGATGCGTCCTGCTCTTTTATGCTTGGCGATGCCCTCGCGGATCTTTTGCTCGGCTTCTTCATAACGCTTGAGCATGCAAAGTCCCCACGCCCACGCAGCAATAACTTTGATTTCCTCTTTCGGGTTGTTCTTGTATTTCTCGAAACGATATTTGGCAAGGCGGATCTGCTTATGACCGATCTGTTCAACAATGCCAAAATAAGTCTGCAACACTTCATCGTTGCTGTACTTTAAAATAGTCTCAGCAGCCTCAAGGATAAGTGCACGCAAAGGTGATTCAACTCCTTCGGTGATCGGTGCTTCAATGCGCTCGGTTGGCTGGCCCGTGATACGAAGCAGCATGACCATGGTATTATGCTCAATGAAAAAATCGGCATCGATCTTGCGAACGCGATGGATCCCGAAAGCACCTCCGATCAACTCGATGAAACCTTTGATCGGCATGCCCATTCCAGCGAGGTCAACGGACACATCAGTCTCGGTTGCAGAGGTCGAGTATCCTTTAACATGTTCTGTTGCATTCACCCGTTCAATGATCTGTTGCAGCCTGAAATAAATTCTGTTCGCAATCACAGGGCCGGAGAAGCCAGCGGCAGTAAATGATTCTGGCACATTGATATTGCGGATCGAATAACCCGATTCCATCAATACGCGAATTACCAAAACGATCGCAACCACCGCTAACAGAATGATGAACAGTTTTGTGAGAATAGAAAAAATGATCTGGGAGTACTGTTCAACGGTGGAAAGACTATCAAGGCTATTGGATGCGGCATCGGCAATCAGCAGAAGGTAGCTGGGAATAAGCATAGATGGAGATAGTGAGATCAAGGAATGTACAAAAAATATTGGAAAAGCAGAGTGTACTAAATGCAGATTTACAGGCGAGATTCACGGCACCCTTGTGTGAAGCCTTCCAACGATCAAAAATCAATTCATAACTCGAAAAGTTATTGACACTTGTCCCGCCATCCTCGATATTAGTCTTACCTCACGGAAGACCTATGATACACCCCACCACCGCCCGAAGGTTCGATCCTGCTCGATTGCCATTTGTTTTTGTCGTTATTGCCGCGCTCGCTTCCAGTTGGTCCTCCGTAAAGGTATTTTCAAAATACAATCTCACTACCGGTAATTACAGGCTAAAGCAGATCGGAAGAAGATATGAAAAAGTACAGGTGAGCGTCAAGGGCGACTCTATCGAAGTTTTCAAACGAGACAACACGCGAGCCGTGATCCACCCGAATGATCATCGATACCTCCAAAATAATCTCGATGTAGACGTGCTCATCGCGCCATTTAAATATCGCCCTGCTCAAAAGAACCTGCCACGACAACTGAACACGTCTTTCAACGCCAATCTATTCTTTGGCTACCGCCTTGATCGTTTCCATATCAATGTCGATCAGACACATACTGGCTACACCAAGACAACAACGCACAGCTCACTGGGCTTCGGAATATTCGGAGGGATCAGTTCGATTCCCGTTACACCATGGACAACGAACAGAAAAACCACTGACGAGTATGACGCACTGGGTGTTTGCCGTGGCATCATGCTGTTGGGTGGAGTCGATTCACTTACCTTTGGGCTGGCGATGGGTTTCGACCGGCTTACCGATCGCGATAAGCATGTTTGGATCTATCAAAACAAACCGTGGTATGGATTGACAATTGGTTTGAATCTGAATTAAAGAATAAAGTCAAAATGCGGATCGCACATCTGGACTGAAGACCTCTCAACTAAAACCTAAATCGCCTTCAAACACAAACTGAACGCATTTGTTTTCATATTAGCTTGAAGTAACATTAGCTCCCCATCAGATGAAGTGGATCACACGAGAACGTCCTAAAATCGATCGCATCGCTTGTCCCTGGCTGATCAAGCGGTTTGTCGACAGAGATGCCGAGATCATTTACGTGCCGTTCGAGCAGGTAAAGCAAAAAGCGGAGGAGCTTAACGCGATTCCATTCGACATTCCGGACGTTGAGTACACGCACTATGGCGATGAGTGCACCTTCGATTACATCGTGCGAAAGCACAAAATAAATGACCCGGCAATACAAACCCTGGCAGTGATCGTCAGGGGCGCTGACACCGATCGGCATGATATAGCAAGTCAGTCTTCAGGATTGTGGGCAATATCGGCTGGCATTGCTTACTCCATTAAAGACGACCACGAACTGCTTGCAAAAGGATTGATCATTTATGACGGACTTTACAACTGGGCAAAGCATCTGCAAAACGAAAAACATACACAGAATCCATTTGAAAACTTATTGCTGAACGTCTACCAAAAATTTCTCAAAGAAAAAGGCAAAGGGAAAAGTGTACCGCATTGGGCACAGGAACTGAAAGAGATCATACAAGATCAGATCGATACTAACCTCGCGTTGAGCCTGAAAGAAATCTCTGAAACGTTGAACGTACACCCGGCATACCTTTCGCGTGAATTTTCAAAATACTTCGATAATCTTTCGTTTGGAGAATACATCAGAAAATTACGAATAGAGAAAGCGATCGAGCTTTTAAACGACCCGAAATATTCACTCGCTGAAATATCTTATCTCACCGGGTTTTCCGATCAAAGCCACTTTACACGCATTTTCAAAAAGCAAACCGGGAAGAGTCCGCTGGTATTTCGAAAAGATCTGGGTCATAGTAAAAAAAATACCAAATCGTAAAATCCATTCTATCTTCTCGCCATTGCACTGGCGACATTGCGTGTGCTGAACATAAACATGAAGTTATGAAATGGATAACCAGAGAGCGACCAAAAATTGATCGCATTGCCTGCCCATGGCTGATCAGGAATTTTGTTGACCGCGATGCTGAATTCCTATACGTTCC
>CBHROW010000340.1:0-5995 GCA_966080355.1 uncultured Chryseosolibacter sp. | reverse complement strand
CAAAATCGTGAATGGTTTGTGGGTGTTCCATGGCAGTGATGTGCGTACCACGCGTCAGCCAGTGAGCAGAAACAACCAGAACAGCTTTTGGAACCGGAAGCTCCTGGCCCATCTTGAGCCACCGTTGACTGAATTCATTATCTTCGATCGCATTCATCGGAGATCCGTGACCGATGAAAAGCACAGGCATTTTCTGCTCTTGCTCCGAAAGATCATCCGTAAAATTTTTGAATGCTGAAAGTGTTGTCATACCTGCGGCCGTTGCGATAATATTCACAAACTGCTTGCGCTTCATGCTACAAACATACCTCCATACCTCTCCACAGCGCCTTGATGTATGGTAAGAAAGAATCAATGCCAACCAGTTTTCAAGGAGTTCGTTTAAGTTTGTCGCTTCAGCTGTTATTTTTGAGGATGTTTCAGGTTTTTGCCGACTATATAAGGAGTAGGATGCCGATCAATGACGAGCAACTGCAGAGGCTTTCGTCACTATGTCAGGTAAAAACTGTTCAAAAAGGAAAGATCCTTCTTCAGGTTGGTGAAATTTGTCAGTACACCTGCTTTATCACGAAGGGTTGCCTGCGCAGTTATGTGATCGATGAGAAAGGGAAAGAGCATATTCTGCAGTTTGCAATAGAGAATTGGTGGATCTCCGAGCAGATCTCGTTTATGAACAAGGAGCCGGCCATGTTTTTTATCGATGCCGTGGAAGACACCGAGTATATCACGATGGATTACGATGCGTTTTCCAGATTCCTGACAAGTTTTCCTGGCGCGCTGGAAATGAATCATAAACTTCAGCTTTATAGTTTGCGTTCATTCCAGAAGCGATTGATCAGCCACCTGAGCGCAACCGGTGAAGAACGTTACCTGTCGTTCATCAAAACGTACCCGCCATTGGCGCTGCGGTTACCTCAAAAAATGATCGCTTCGTACTTGGGCGTTACGCCAGAATCACTGAGCAGAATTCGAAAAGAATTGATGCATTGAGTTCTTATCATAGATCAATCCTTTTCGTGAATGATTGTCAGATTTTTGTAGTGAAAAGATTAAATTGAGGAATATGAAGGGTGAAACAACTGGAGATTCCATGCAATATGCAGCCAGGCTTGTCGTGAAAGATCTCGATAAGCAGATCGAATTCTATACTGAAACGATCGGATTGATGCTGCAGTGGAGAAAAGGAAATGAAGCAGGTCTTGGTGGCTGTAGCTTCAACATTCTTCTTTTGGCGAAAGGGGATTCCACTGCTTCCAATGAAGATGTTACCATTAAACTTCCGAGCCGAAGAGAATTGGCAATTGTCATCGGACGATTGTGTACGGTAAAGTATTCGAACCAGGCAAAAGATCACGGCTCGAGGCACTCGACACATCTCACCGATCCTGAAGGCAACGCAGTGGAAATTGCAGTTGAAATTCCGGGAGTTGCAAGCCATGCGCCAACGGTGTTAGATAAAGAGGCGCTCTTCAATGAACTGGATCCTGATGACCGGCTTTGCGACAAGATGTCTGACAAGGCTACGATCTCAAAACATCTCGCAACCAAGTAATTCATCCATCAATCACTTAAAACAGAAGTTGATTGCTTTTTAAAAAATAGTTGCGAGACTGGAACTAACATCAATCCAGAGAAAGCAAATGCAATAAAGGCAACGCGAAGATTCAACGCGTGCGATAAGTAACCGATCAGCGGTGGGCCGATCAACATGCCGACAATTCCATAGGTCGCGATAATTGAAATTACAATCCCCGGTGAATATTTCGGGTGACTTCCCGCGAGAAGGTAAGTCATTGGGATCACTGCGGCAGTTCCAAAACCGACAAGACAAAATCCAACCAGTGATGGCCAGAAGGCCGGAAACGAGACAGCGAGCAGAATCCCGGATACTACGAGCGAGGCACTCAGAACAAAAGTTTTCTCCATGCCGATCTTTTCAATGACCGTGTCGGATGCAAAGCGTGACATTGCCATGCAGATCATGAACATCAGGTATCCCCAGGTAAAGACCTCTACAGCCACCACTTCCTTAAAATAAATACCGCTCCAGTCGAACATTCCCCCTTCACATATTGCTGCGAAAAATAACAGCAGTCCGAGATAGACGATAGATGGGTCTGGCTTACCAATTTTGAATTTATTTCCGGACGGTGCACGATCATTTCGCAACAGATTCGGATAGCACAAAACGGTAACAAGAAGTGTAATGCCGGCAACCAGGCCGAGGTGAAAACTCATCGAAACATCGAATGCGATCAACAGCGTTGAAAATGCTACGCCCAGGATTCCTCCGGTGCTCCACAATCCGTGAAATGATCCATTGATCCTCCTTTCATATTGTTTTTGGATATGGATCGCCTGCGTGTTCATTGAAATATTCAACATGCGCAGGGCAAATGCGAACAGGCAAATCGATGGCACCAGGAAAAAACTGGTAGTACTCAATCCAATGAGCAACGTTGCCAATGACAATAAAAAAAACGCTGCCGCCAGCGGAATGCGGCTATCATACCGCGATACCAGCCAGCCGGAAATCGGCAAACCTATCATCGAGCTGATCGGCATAAAGAGAAGGATCGTTCCCAATTCCGCATCGTTATAATCGAATGTAGATTTGATTGTGGGGATACGGGAGGCCCAGCTTGCAAACGTGAACCCCGAGAGGAAAAAGAAAAAACTCAAAAATAATCGCTGACGGCTGCGTTGTTCCATGAAGCAATGTGCGAATTACACGTGTGGGAATGACTAATTCAACCGTAACTTTGTTTTTCGCTTTTTTCGTTAAACGGCCGGCAGCATCATCAAGTTCAAATATTGCGAAAACATTACAGTTACAATTTGCAGCGGTGGCATCACCGTTCCTAAAAATCCTTAAATTGTTGTCATGCTAACGTTTTCATGAAGGAAGAACTCTACAACGAATATTCTTTTCTCCTCGACCGCACCGCCAAAAGGGTTAAGCAATATGCACAGCAACGATTTAATGAATTGGGCTTTGATGTCACAGTAGATCAATGGCTCGTTCTCAAGCATGTTTATGAGCACGATGCCATGAAGCAGAACGAGCTGGCAGAGTTTCTATTCAAAGACAACCCCACCCTGACGCGTATCATCGACCTGTTGTGCGATAAAAAACTGACGGTTCGGAAACTGCATCCGAACGACCGCAGAAGTTTTCTCATCGAGCTCACCAAGGAAGGGCGCAAGAAAGTAGAGCAAATGAAGCCTCGCATCAAAGACATCCGCCTGCAAGCCTGGCAGGGACTGAGCGAAAAGGATTTTAATCAGTTTAAGAAGGTGCTCAACACGATCTACGAAAACCTGGCGTGAATGCGGGAAAACCGCGGAGGTAGCTGAGTTCGCAGAGAAAATGCGAGATGCAATGTGCCGATGTGCCAATATGCCGATTAGCAATGGAAAGCAGTTCATCGCCTGATCGTATCGAACCGTTTCATCAGACACATGTGATTTCTCAGTGTTCTCCGCGAACTCTGCGGTTAACCTTGCATTTCTGTGTCTCCGAAACAAGATTCCAGTCATTTCGTTGTTATACTAAATATTATTATGCTAACTTTATCGTATCAACAACGAAGCATATGACCCAAACTGATATATGCATTATTGGAGCAGGACCAGTCGGACTGTTCGCTGTGTTCGAAGCCGGCTTGTTAAAGATGCGTTGCCACCTGGTTGATGTCCTGCCGCAGATTGGTGGACAGCTCACGGAAATCTATCCAAAGAAACCGATTTATGATATCCCGGGGTATCCCGAAATCAACGCGCAAGACCTGATTCAAAATCTCGCAAAACAGATTGAGCCGTTCAAGCCGACATTTTCATTGGGTGAACGTGTGACCGGCCTTCGAAAGACCGAAAACGGGAATTTTCAGGTCTTAACGTCCGAGCAAACAACAATTCAGTCGAAAGTGGTTGTTATCGCTGGTGGACTTGGATGTTTTGAGCCGCGGAAGCCGGAAATTACTGATCTCGAAAGATTCGAAGGAAAGGGCATCAATTACTTTGTAAAAAATCCGGAAGCATATCGCGGAAAAAAAATAGTTATCACGGGAGGAGGCGATTCGGCACTAGACTGGACGATCCATCTTGCAGAAATTGCCGAACGGCTGACACTCATTCATCGCAATGAAACATTCAGGGGCGCACCGGACTCTGCGGAAAAAGTATTTGCGCTGGCCAATGCCGGAAAGATCAACCTTCTTCTCAATTCAAACCTGAACGGTGTTTCAGGCAATGGGCATCTTGCGTCTATCTCATTTGTCGATAAAGAAAAACAAGTGCGTGAGATTGAAACCGATTTCCTTATCCCGCTGTTCGGACTTAGCCCGAAGCTGGGACCGATCGCAGAATGGAATCTGACGCTCGACAAAAATGCTATCGCTGTAAACACATTAGATTATTCTACCAACATTGAAGGTATCTACGCGATCGGTGACATCAATACCTATCCTGGAAAACTCAAACTTATTCTTTCCGGATTCCACGAGGGTGCGTTGATGGCGCAGAGTGCGTTCAAATATGTTTACCCGAATCAGAAGTTGAGTTTCAAATACACAACTGTGAATGGCGTGAATGCTTTCTAAAATTGGCTATGGCTTTTAGCTATGGCAATGGCTAATAAAAATTATGATAAAGTTTCAAGTACTGGAGCGGACCGGTGAGCTAAACGAAATCCAGGTGCCCGAAGATATCAATCTCAGCTTGATGGAAGTTTTGAAAGCCTCAGACTATCCAATTGACGCAACGTGTGGAGGAATGGCTTTGTGCGCAACCTGTCATATAGAAGTTCTTCAAGGAATGGATCGATTGCCTGGTCGAACAGATGCCGAGCTTGATATGCTTGACACTTTGCCTTCAGTGTCTGACAACAGCAGGCTGGCCTGTCAAATCCGGATAAATGCTTCGATTGATGGTCTCATCGTTAAGTTAAGCGCAGGCCAGGCCCTTCTGCATTAAGCTTGTATCTGAAAATCCTTCGTGTCTTTGTGTCTTCGTGGCTAACATTTACCTTACAACAAAATTCGAAACAATGAAGATTGCTGAAATTCACACGAAAAAAGGCGTCATGAAGATCAAGTTCTTTGAAAAAGACGCACCAAAAACCGTTAAAAATTTTATTGACCTCGCTGAACATAACTTTTACGATGGGCTTATTTTCCATCGCGTCATTCCAAACTTTATGATCCAGGGTGGTTGCCCAAACGGTATCGGCAACGGAGGCCCCGGTTACAAGATCGATTGCGAGCTGACTGGCGACAATCAATATCACGACCGCGGTGTAATTTCAATGGCCCATGCCGGAAGAAATACAGGTGGCTCACAGTTCTTCATCTGCCACAACCGCGAAAACACCAAACACCTCGATAGAAATCACACCGTGTTCGGAAAAGTTTACGAGGGCCTCGAGGTGATCGACCAGATCCGCCAGGGCGATAAAATGGAAAAGGTCGTGATCAAAGACATTGAAGGATAACATCCCAAACATGTGTCAAGCGCGGTATTGAAATCGCGCTTTTTTTATTTTTCAGCCATGCGTGAAAAATTAAGATCAGAACTAGGTGAACGAAAACGATTCTCCGCGCTTGTTTCGAAGTTTGGAAAAAAGACAAACTTCAAGGGCTACAGCGAGGAGACGATTCTGCTTACCAAAGTCACCAACATTGAAACCGGAGAACTCATGACCGACCATCTCTGGATTAACTTCACCGCAGCTTTTGAGCAGGCTCGCATTGCCATAGGCGATCGCATTGCATTTGACGCCCGTGTTAAAGCATACCAGAAGGGTTACGTTAACAAGCAGCTTGGCCTCACATCCCGTCAAACCGATTTCAAACTCAGTCATCTCACGAAGATCATAAAGGTTTGATCGCCCGAAGCACCGCAGAGTAGATCATGGCATGGTTTAGCGTTGACGGTGTCTCCCACATTTTTTTAATCGACAATCCCGCTTCATCACTTAGTCGGAACAATTTTTCTT
>CBHROW010000339.1:0-6017 GCA_966080355.1 uncultured Chryseosolibacter sp. | reverse complement strand
CCGGGCTTGCTTCAAGAATTTCCTTGGTGAGTGTTGGATGGTGGTGGATGGGATTTTCACTCATTCCACTGTCGAGACTTCCGGAGCACAGAAAACCAAACACAAGTGAGAACTTGTGGTCGAAGGGATATGAAGAGATTGGAAAGGTCTGGAGCAATCTCAAAGATCAGCCGGACCTGAAAAAGTATTTGTGGGCATTTTTCTTCTACAACATGGGCGTGCAAACTGTGATGTATCTTGCTACGTTGTTCGGCACCGATGTACTAAAGCTTGACGACAGCCAGCTAATACCAACAGTTGTTGCCATTCAATTGCTCGGTGCATTGGGAGCGTGGGCATTCTCGCGGTTGTCGATGCGAAAAGGAAACCTCTTCACGCTGATGACAATGATCATTGTCTGGATCGGTATCTGCATCACCGCGTACTTCATCCAGACACCCATGCACTTTTATATCATTGCTTGTGTAGTAGGTGTGGTGATGGGAGGGATTCAATCGCTTTCGCGTGCAACATATTCGAAGCTGATTCCACGAAATACCATCGATCATGCTTCCTACTTCAGCTTCTACGATATCACGTATAATCTGTCGATCGTATTCGGAACATTTTCGTATGGCTTCATCAATCAGCTTACGGGCAGTATGCGTTACAGCGCACTAGCCCTGGCCGTCTATTTTGTGATCGGCATTCTTGTGCTGATGGCAGTGCGGTCGGTGAAGATCCGCGGTGAGAAGATCGCAGATGAAGAAAACGAGGAAGTGCTTAGTACCGAAGATGTTTTACAGTAACACCCTGGTTGATCAACTGCTTCAGCGAGTCGATGCCGATCTTGAGATGCCGGTTGACATAGTTCTGCGTAACCGACATATCGCTCTTCTCGGTCTTGACGCCTTCCGGCACCATCGGCTGATCGGAAACCAACAGTAAAGCGCCTGCCGGAATTTTATTATGGAATGCTGTCGAGAAGATGGTAGCTGTTTCCATATCGATAGCCTGAGCGCGGATCTTTCTTAAGTATTCTTTAAAATCTTCGTCCCATTCCCAAACTCTTCGGTTCGTTGTGTAAACCGTTCCTGTCCAGTAGTCGTGGCCGGAGTCGCGAATGGTAGTTGAGATCGCTTTCTGAAGTGCGAATGCAGGTAGTGCCGGGACTTCCGGTGGAAAGTAATCGTTCGATGTTCCTTCTCCGCGAATCGCAGCGATGGGAAGAATAAGATCTCCCAGGGCGTTTTTCTTTTTGAGCCCGCCACATTTTCCAAGGAACAGTGCGGCTTTCGGTTGAATGGCACTCAGGCAATCCATCACGGTTGCTGCGTTCGGACTTCCCATTCCGAAATTGATGATCGTGATTCCCTCTGCGGTTGCGCTGCGCATCGGCTTGTCGAGTCCCGTGACGGGAACACCGTGCATTTCAGCAAACATCTTCACATAATTATCGAAGTTCGTCAGCAGGATGTATTGACCAAATTGATCGAGTGGTTGACCGGTGTATCGCGGAAGCCAGTTCTCCACGATTTCCTTTTTTGTCTTCATATCTTAGTAATTTACCGCTTTATGCATAAGCTTAACCTCCCCACGTTCGACTACAAGCTTAAGAAAGCAGAAGGCAAAGTATGGATTTTTGACGTCATCCGAAAAAAATTTATCGTGCTCACACCGGAGGAATGGGTGCGGCAACACGTGGTTAACTTTCTCATTACAGAAAAACAATATCCGAAGGCGCTGATCAAAATAGAAGGTGGATTGCGCTTCAATCAATTAGCCAAGCGAAGTGATATTGTAGTTTTTGATCGCACAGGTGTGCCGTGGATGCTTGTTGAATGTAAAGCGCCAGATCTTTTACTCTCAGAACAGACCCTGCATCAGGCTTCGGCATATAACACGACCCTTCAGGCGAAATATCTGACCATCACCAATGGCCTGCAGATCTTTTGCAGCCTTACCGACTGGGAAAACAAAAAGACGATGTCGCTTGACGAGCTTCCGGGTTTTCCCATGTGACTGGCCATCACTTAACTTCGTCACGCCATTTGTATCTGCGCGATAGGAAGTCACCCACCATTTCGCAATCAGCGGTTTCCCACAACACTACATTTTTGATCTTTCGATTTTCATCCAATTCGATGAGTGGAAAAAACGGATTGCTATCACGATATGTCCGAAGGTATTCATCGTATTGATCAGGCTTTAAGAGATCTTCGCGGATCAATAATTCGGGATCGTATTGATCAAGAACATAGGTATAACATGCTTCCATGTCATCGTAAGAGATCGGGCCTTCGAACAGGCCATTATTGCTTTCGATCAACGCCTCGATGTTAAGTCGCCAGAACTCCGATTGTTTTGCTGCCTGGCGAATGCGTTTCGCTTCTTGTACAAACTCGTCCATGTTTTTCATGCTCGAATTTATCAATCGCTTTCAAACGGAAACTCAAGGTGATCCTCGTTGCACAACATATGAACCTATCGCTGTATGCTACTGCTTATCATAAGGGATTCGAAGAAACACAAACAAAAATGCCTCGTTGTTCAGGCGAGGCATTTCTTGGATAGGGATATTGAATTATTATGACAGGAACTTATTCACGTCTGTGTAAGGCAGATTGAACGCATCGGCAACAGCCTTATACACAACTTCTCCCTTCACCACATTCAAACCGAGTTTCAGGTCTGTACTTTCAGCGCAGGCTTTTTTCCAACCCTGTCCCGCGAGACGGATCGCATAAGGAAGCGTTGCATTGGTAAGTGCAAGTGTAGAGGTATATGGCACAGCGCCCGGCATGTTCGCCACGCAGTAGTGAACAACATCATCGATAATGAACGTTGGATTTTCGTGTGTTGTCGGAGTGCAGGTTTCAATACAGCCACCCTGATCAACGGCAACGTCAACCAGAACAGTTCCTGGCCTCATCGTCTTCAACATGTCGCGTGTGATCAGTTTAGGAGCTTTTGCACCGGGGATCAATACGCCACCTACGATCAGGTCGTGATCTTTCACCAGTTCGCGAATGCTATACTCGTTCGAAACCATCGTGTGAACGTTCTTCGGCATCACGTCATCGAGGTAACGGAGGCGAGTGAGGTTTACATCCATGATGGTTACATCGGCACCCATACCTGCTGCGATCTTTGCAGAGTTTGTTCCAACAACGCCACCACCGAGCACAAGCACTTTTGCAGGTTTCACGCCTGGCACGCCACCGAGAAGAATTCCACGTCCCTTCAACGGCTTTTCGAGATATTTAGCGCCTTCCTGGATGGCCATTCTTCCCGCCACTTCAGACATCGGAATCAGGAGTGGCAAACTTCCGTCAGCCCGCTCAACGGTTTCATAGGCAAGACACACTGCACCGGTCTGGATCATCGCTTTCGCGAGTGGCTCATACGAAGCAAAATGAAAGTAAGTGAAAACAAGTTGGTCTTTTTTGATGAGTTTATATTCCTGCTCGATTGGCTCCTTGACCTTGATGATCATTTCAGCAATGCCGAAAACATCGGCTGCATTTTGCATCATTTTCGCGCCAGCCTTCACATATTCTTCGTCACTGAATCCGCTTCCTGCACCAGCTGTATTTTGAACGTAAACCGTGTGACCACGCTTCACCAGTTCTTGTGTACCGGCAGGAGTCAGCGCCACGCGATTCTCATTATTCTTGATTTCTTTAGGAACGCCAATTATCATATTTCAATCGTTTTAGCGGGTGCAAATATAGCAAGTCGGGCGATATTGAGCGGGTAACAGAAAGTTTTTGGGACGATGGTCCAAAACGGAATAAACTGTGCAGGCCTGGGATTGTTGTTGCTTTTAAATTTGGATGAAATTTGAAATTCATTCGTTAAATTTTGTTGTGACCGAAAATTCAGAATCGCGATCCCTGCTGCGTTTTAAAAGATTTACAAAAACGTTCTTCGCTGCGGGACTGACTTTTGAAAGCAGGAGGGTAATGGCTATTTTTGAACCTAACAGTTGTTCACCATTTAAACAAGAGTAAACCTTGAGCGTAACGAAAGAAGCCAAAGCGAAATTTTCGCAAGCGCGGGTGAAGGAAATCCTTTCGGATTATCGCCTGGCGGTGGAAAGCAGGGAAGCCAGTATCATTGGCAGGAAAGAGGTATTCATGGGTAAAGCGAAATTCGGGATCTTTGGCGATGGAAAAGAGATCGCGCAGATTGCGATGGCGAAGGTTTTCCGCAATGGTGATTTTCGCTCGGGGTATTACCGCGATCAGACGTTCATGTTTGCGATCGGACAACTCACCGTCCAGGAATATTTCGCACAACTCTACGCGCATACCGATGTTAATGCTGACCCCGCATCGGCTGGCCGGCTGATGAACGGCCATTATGCAACGCGTATGCTCGATGAACTCGGGAAACTGAAAGATCTTACTCAAACAAAAAACAGCAGTGCCGATATTTCTCCCACCGCGGGCCAAATGCCCAGGCTTCTCGGGCTGGCATATGCTTCTAAATTATTTCGTAACAATCCTGCCTTAAAAGCATTTCCGAATCTTTCCAACAACGGAAATGAAATTGCATTCGGAACGATTGGCAATGCATCGACCTCTGAAGGCATGTTCTTTGAATCGATCAACGATGCCGGAGTTCTTCAAGTGCCCATGTTGATTTCGGTTAGGGATGAAGCATATGGAATTTACGATCCACAAGAATATCATAATAAAAAGGGACGCATCTCGAAAGCGCTTGCTGTTTTGCAACGCACAAAAACCGAAAAAGGCTATGAAATCGTCACTGCAAGGGGCTGGGATTATCAAGGGCTGATCGAAACATATCAAAGAGCCGAGAAAGTTTGCCGTGAGGAGCATGTACCCGTGTTGATGCATGTTGACGAGATGACGCAGCCTCAAGGCCATTCAACATCCGGTTCACACGAACGTTATAAATCGAAAGAGCGTCTCCAGTGGGAAGCTGACTTCGACTGCATTAAAAAGATGCGCGAGTGGATTATCGATGACGTGATGATCTTGCCTGAAGAAGTTGACGAAATTGAAAAAGAGGCGAAAGCTTCGGCAAAGCAGGCGCGCGATCTGGCCTGGAAAGCATTCACTGATGATATTAAAAAAGATCAGAGTCTTGTAGCTGCGATGATCACCAGGGCGGAAGGCGAAAGCAAGTCTGCTGCCGAGCTGGAAGAGATCCGGATGGAGTTGACTAAAACCATCAACGCAACGCGTCTCGATACCATGAAGGCTGCGCGAAAGGCCGTGCGTTTACTCCGCGAGGAAGAAAATTTGTCGTCACGCGCAGACCTGATCGCCTGGATCAAAGCTGCAGATGCCGAAAACTACGATCGTTACAGCTCGCATCTTTACAGCGAGTCAGAAGAATCTGCATTGAAAGTTGACGTGACCGATCCGATCTATTCCGAAAACTCCGCGATCATTGATGGTCGTGAAATTTTACAACAGTGTTTCGATGCCGCGCTCACACGCGATGCACGGGTACTCGCATTCGGAGAAGATGTCGGTAAGATCGGAGATGTAAACCAGGGCTTTGCCGGACTCCAGCAGAAGCATGGCGAGCTTCGCGTAACCGATACCGGAATTCGCGAATGCACTATTGTGGGCCAGGGTATCGGCCTCGCCCTGCGCGGACTTCGACCTATTGCCGAGATCCAGTATCTGGATTATTTCATTTACGCGCTGCAAACACTCTCAGACGATCTCGCTTGTTTGCAATACCGAACCAAAGGCGGCCAAAAAGCGCCCTTGATCGTGCGGACACGCGGTCACCGCCTTGAAGGTGTATGGCATGCCGGTTCGCCTATCGGGATGATGCTTCACAGCTTGCGCGGAATTTACATTCTCGTTCCGCGGAACATGACGCAGGCAGCTGGATTTTACAATACCATGCTCCGGTCTGACGATGCGGCCATCATTATCGAATGCCTCAACGGCTATCGACTCAAGGAAAAATTGCCTGACAACATCAGCGAGTTCACTGTACCGCTCGGAGTGCCTGAAGTATTGAGAGAGGGGAATGATGTGACCATCGTT
>CBHROW010000338.1:0-6047 GCA_966080355.1 uncultured Chryseosolibacter sp. | reverse complement strand
CCCGAAGGAAGAACGCTTATTACCTAAAACCCCTAACCTTAATTCACTTTGATTGTAGTCTTTAAAACTTTTTTCTCGTCTTTGGGAATAACGAGCTCGAGGATGCCATTATTGTATTGTGCAGTGATCTTCGTTGCATCAACGTTTTCCGGCATGGAGAACGAACGGCTGAAACTGCCGTATTGCGTTTCTATAGAGCGGAAATGATTTTCTGATCTTTCTTTCGTGAACTTACGTTCGCCACTGATCGTAAGGAAATTGTCGTTCAGATCGATTTTGAAATCCTCCTTATTCATGCCGGGGACAGCGATTTGCAATTCGAACGATTTTTCATTTTCAACGATATCGACTTTCGGCACAAATGAATATGCAGATCCGCCCTGACGGCTGAGGGATTCATTAAAGAACCTGTCGATAAGGTTGCTGAACGTTGTAGGTACAAAATCATTCAGGGTAGAGTTATAACGAACGATGCTCATATGTTTTAAATTTTTGGTTACACATGTTTTTGAATCTGACCACTTATTCAGAAAAAGAATGCCGAATGAAATTTCACGACATAATGACCTAAAAATCAGCGAAAATTGAGGGAATGTCCTTATTTTAAAGACAAATTGACCGTAGATAAACAGCTCAATCGAACTTTATGGCCTTAATCGGGCTGATGCGGGAGATGATCATGGTGGGTATCAACAGCACGAGGGTTACAATGATGAAGGTTATCAAATTCAACAAACCCACTATTTCCCAGTTCCAGCTGATCGGAACAAATTCCATGTAATAGTCGTGCGGGTTTAATTTGATGAGTTTGAATTTATATTGAATGAAACACAAACCAAGTCCCAGTAAATTTCCGAGCACCAGGCCTTTGACAATCAAATTTATGCCGCTGTAAATAAAGATCGATCGTATAAAGCCGTTTGTTCCACCTATGGCTTTGAGCATTCCGATCATCTGCGTTCGCTCCATCACAAGTATCAACACGATCGAAACCATATTCACGCAAACGACAGTAAGAATGATCACGAGTAGAATATTCACCTGCCGGTTCAATAAATTAAGCCACTCAAAAACCTGTACAAAACGCTCACTCACCGGCTCACTGTTGAGATCGTAGTCCATGATCTGCCCGATCTCTTCTGCAACTTCGGGTGCGCGATCCGGATCTCTCACAAAAACTTCCAGTCCACCAGCGACAGAGTCAGGCCAATCGTTCAGGCGTTGGATCAGGCCGATGTCGCTGATGATCACTTTGCTGTCGAAATACTCGGAGAGGTCCGTTTCATAAATCCCGCAGACCGATAGTTTTCTGAATCGAGGTGGATTTTGAAAGAAGTGAATGATGAGGTCGTCACCCACATCGGCTTTGAGTTTTTCGGCAATGGTCTTGCTCAACATGATCTCGTTCGAATAGCCAGAGTCAGTGAACGTAATAAATTTTCCAGACGTGAGGTTCTTGTTGAAAGTTTCCCGATCGTATGTTTTTCCAACACCTTTGATGATGACGCCCATTACCTCATCCTCGGTTTTTACCAGACCGGTTTTGTGGGCGTACTCCTGAACATGTGTGACGAGCGGATAATCGGACGGGTTTTTGTAGAGATCGATCTTATAATCGAGCGGTTGTTCCTCGGGCGAATTGTTCATCGTAAACTTCGTGACCAGAATATGGCCGCTGAAGCTGTAGATCTTTTCTTTGATGGTTTGTTGAAAACCTTTCATGATTAGAAAAGAGACGATCGAAGCGCTTAACCCGATAGCAATACTGGCAATAGCAATGGTGTGAATGATCGATGAAAAACCTTCCTGTTGGCGAGTATTTATTTTTTTTGATATGAAATACGAAAGATTCAAATTGTAGTACGTTTTAGAGATATCCCGCACAGGGATAACCTTCCATGTAAATATGCAAAATATAAAATTAGTAACTGTTTTTTTGCTGACGTTGGGCTGGATGCAGTGCAACAACAAGCCAGTCGAATCTTCTAAGCTCGATCAACCTTCGGATCGCGACATCGATAAATCGGCATTGGTAGTAGGTGCGGAACAACTCGATGCCTACTTGCCGAAACTCGCAGGCAAGCGCGTTGGCCTGGTAGTTAACCATACGGCCATGGTCGGTACAACTCACTTGACCGACACGTTGCTGTCTCGTGGCGTGGTGATCAAAAAAGTTTTCGCTCCTGAACATGGATTTCGCGGTGCTGCAGCCGATGGCGAAACCGTTAAAGATGGTGTCGACAGCAAAACCGGTTTGCCGATCACATCATTGTACGGTTCAAACAGAAAGCCGACAACCGAACAACTCAGCGATGTAGATGTACTCATCTTCGACATCCAGGACGTTGGTGTAAGGTTCTACACATTCATCAGCACGATGCATTACGTGATGGAGGCCGCAGCCGAACAAGGCAAGAAAATGTTCGTGTTCGACAGGCCAAATCCCAATGGAAGCTATATCGATGGACCGATCCTTGATCCGGCAGTCAAATCTTTTGTTGGCATGCATCCGATCCCAACCGTACACGGATTGACCGTTGGTGAGCTCGCAAAGATGATCAATGGTGAAGGATGGCTGGCCAATGGCGTGAAGTGCGATCTTGAAGTGATCGAAATGAAAAACTGGAAACACACCGATTCATATTCGCTGCCATTGCGTCCATCACCGAATCTTCCCAACGATCAGTCGATCAAACTTTATCCAACGCTCGGGTTATTTGAAGGAACACAGATCAGCGTAGGCCGCGGAACGCAAACGCCTTTCCTCGTCTTGGGGAATCCAGAATTCACCGACATGAAATTTCAATTCACACCGGAGGATATTCCAGGTATGGCAAACAATCCTCCGCATAAGGGAAAAGTCTGCTACGGTCTCGATTTGCGAAACGTAAAAGTGGAGAACAAGATCGACTTGCATTACATTTTAGATTTTTACAAGAAGTATTCGCAGAAGGATAAATTTTTCATTTCATCATTCAACCGGCTTGCCGGTACACCGGTATTGCAACAACAGATAAAAGACGGATTGACAGAAGAACAGATCAAAGCGACATGGAAAGAAGGGCTGGAGAAGTATGCGGGCATGAGAAAAAAGTATCTCCTGTATCCGTAGGATTTGACCGCGCGGAGATATTTGTATCTTTGATTGTTAAACGAATTGAGTATGGCACTGGCGGAACTACGCGAAAAAATACATCAGCTGGTTGATGAGGCAGACGAGCAACTTCTCGAAGGGATATACGATCTTTTGAATCGGCAAGATGACGGATTAACTGAGGAACAACGCAAGGACCTTGAAAAAAGAATTGCAAGACACAAACGTGGAGAAAGTAAGTCGTACACTTGGGATGAAGTAAAAGCAAAATTAAAACGCTAAATGACCTATCGGCTTTTTGTAAAACAAGAAGCCACCGAAGATGTTGAAGATGCTTTTGATTGGTATGAATCCCGTCAGCCCGGCCTGGGCCTTTATTTTGAGAGGGAGCTTGAGCAGGTTCTCGTTCGGATCACAAAACATCCCCGGCAATTTCCGTTCGCTGATGGATTTCACCGCGCAGTAATGTCACGGTTCCCATTCAAAATATATTTCACAATCGAGGAAAATGAAATTTTTATTGTGAGCGTCTATCATGACAAACGAGAGTCATTAGATCAACGGTAAAAAGCTTGCGTGTAAAATGACCAAAACCGAAAAAGTCTCCGACATCCTTTCAATTCTCGACAAGCTTTTCCCCGATCCGCCAATTCCGCTCGATCATAAAGATGCGTATACATTGCTCGTTGCTGTTGTGCTCTCAGCGCAATGCACAGACGAGCGCGTCAACAAAACAACACCACAACTTTTCAAGCTTGCCGACAATCCGTTCGACATGATCAAATTGGATGCGGAAGAGATCCGAGAGATCATCAAACCCTGCGGACTTTCACCCATGAAGTCGAAAGGAATTTATGGTCTTTCAAAAATTCTTGTCGAAAAATACGATGGTGAAGTACCCGGAACTTTCGAAGAGCTTGAGGCATTGCCTGGTGTGGGGCACAAAACCGCATCTGTTGTAATGACGCAATGTTTCGGACTTCCTGCCTTTCCGGTCGACACACACATTCATCGTCTCGCTTATCGCTGGGGGCTGTCATCCGGAAAAAGTGTTGAGCAAACTGAAAAAGATTTGAAGCGCCTTATCCCCATTGAGAAGTGGGACAAGGCGCATTTGCAGATCATTTACTTTGGAAGAAAATATTGTCCTGCACGCGGACATGTATGGCAAGAGTGTCCGATCTGCTCGAAGTATATGCGGAAGGAACTGCGGAAATAGCTTCGAGCTTCGAGCCGCGAGCAAGCTCAGATTCAGCAAACTATTTGGTATTGATTATCTCCCTCGTGTACATGCCATAGAACAGGCAAGGAAGGAAGCCAAAACTAAAAATCGTCATCGATGCAAGGAGCAAATTACTGCTCAAGTCAAGCTGATGGGTCATTTTGTAAAATACCGCCATCCCCACACCTACAGCGCTGATAAATCCGAGAATAGTTCGCAGCCTGTCGTGAAATGGCCGAGGAGTTTTTGATCGCCATTGATTGATCGCAAGCATCGGAAGAAAAATCAGCAAGAATGCCAGGAATCCGTAGTTGGTAAGTTCCTCAGCACCGGGCATGTGAAGGATTTTCATAGTCAATCCCATACTCACCGAGATCGTGGTGAACAAACCGATAAGATACATTAGTCTTTTCATGATAAAATAGTTTGAGTGAACGAGAAAGTCAGTTTGAACCTGGATACCTGACAATCCAAAAGGTGAAATATTTTTCAATGCGGTCTCAAGACACACTTGAAAATCGGCTGAGTCGGCCATATTGATTTCAATCTCACAGCAAATATGATCGATGAGGTCATCTCGCAGCGTTGAGGTTCGCACCCCGCTTTTTTCAACAAATGACCGAATGTGCTGTATCTGATGTTGTGAGAGCTGCATATTGAAATTGTTTTAGTCGTCCGATACCTTTAAGCATGAGACGACTATTGCTGCATGGTCAATGAACGCGAATACATACTGTAGAACATGCAAGGCAAGAATCCGAAACTGAAGATGAACGCACCGGTCAACAAAAGCGGATCGACACCCGGATAATGCATCATTTTGAAAAGTACCGCTACGCCCGTGCAGGCTGCGCTGAGAAATCCGAAAACAGTTCTGAACTTTTCTATCGTGTTCCTCTTAACATTTGCCCGGTAGCTATTGTATGCCAGTGCGGGCAGAAAGGCCAAGGCGAAGGTGAGAAAGCCATAATTGGTGAGTTGGTATCCGCCTGGCATGTGAAGTATTTGAAATGCAAACCCGATCGACATAGCCATAGCGCTTGCCAGGCCGATGAAGTACATGAATTTTTTCATAAGGACATTTTTTGAGTTTAAAAGAAGTATCGTTTCATATTCGAGTTTTCGAAGACCTTCGGGTGCAAGCTCATCGGTTGCCTCTTTCAAAGCGCGCTCGAAAGGTTTACCGTCATGCATCCGCACCTCCACGCTGCAACACAAATGATCCAACACATCATCACGGAGCGTATCGAGGCGAATCCCGTTTCGCTCAACGTACTTTCTAACAAAAGAAACCTGATCTGATGAAAGTGTCATAAGCTCACTTCCGGAAAAACAATTCGGTTTATCGTTGAAATAAAATCCTTTAACTCCTCCACATATGCAGTTTTCCTTTTGTGACCCTGTTTCGTTAAATAGTAGTATTTACGAATCCGACCTCCAACCTCTTCTTCCTTAAAGGAGAGTAACCCATCGCTGGTCATCTTCTGCAACGCTGGATACAAGCTTCCATCTTTCAGCAAAATTTTTCCACCCGAAAGCTCTTTCACTTTCATGGTCATCTCATAACCGTACATGCGGTCTTGCTCGGATAACAACTTTAAAATGATAGCCGAGAGCGTGCCTTTCAACAACTCTTTTGAATACATAGATCAAATATACATAGATTTATGATATATCAAAATATTAGGTATGATTTTTCTTAGCAATATTTCTTTATTTCACACTTCTTTT
>CBHROW010000337.1:0-6068 GCA_966080355.1 uncultured Chryseosolibacter sp. | reverse complement strand
CTTTCAACTTCAACATGTCGATCTTCTCATAGTGATTTTGTGAGATCACCGATCCGCGGTCGATGTGGCGCGGACCCTCGACAGTCCAGTGCGACATGTCTTTGTGATCGTAACGACATTCATTGCAGATAAACTCTTTCACTTCACCATAAAGATCTTTGCGCGCTGTTACACGGAGCACGTCTTCACCTTTTGTCCAGAGCACAACTTTTCCGCTGCACTTCGGACAATCGCGATGCGCATCGAGTGGCTTGGTGAACCACACGCGGCTTTTGAAACGGAATGTCTTATCAGTTAAAGCGCCAACCGGGCATACATCGATCATGTTTCCCGAGAAATCATTATCAATGGCTTTCTCTATATATGTACTGATCTCGGCATGATCACCGCGGTTGAGTACTCCATGCACGCGGTTATCAGTGAGCTGATCGGCAACATACGTGCAGCGATAGCAGAGGATACAACGATTCATGTGCAGCTTGATCTTGTCACCGATGTCGATCGGATCGAAGGTTCTGCGCTCTTCTTCGTAGCGTGTTTTCGCCATGCCGTGCTGGTAAGCGAAGTTCTGCAGGTCGCATTCTCCAGCCTGGTCGCATATCGGGCAATCCAGCGGGTGATTCAACAGCAAAAATTCAACAACACCCTTGCGCGTCTCCAGCACTTGTGGGTTGGTGATATTCTCAACAACCATTCCGTCTTGCGCCATGGTGATGCAAGAAGGAACGAGCTTCGGCATGGGACGTGGATCTTTTGCAGAGCCAGCAGCTACACGAACGAGGCAAGCGCGGCATTTACCACCGCTATTTTTCAACGTGGAATAGTAGCACATCGCAGGAGGAACAATTTCTCCACCGATCTTTCGAGCCGCCTGGAGGATGGTTGTTCCTTCAGGTACTTCGGTTTCTATTCCGTCTATTGTGACTTTTATCATTATGCGTTCTCTAAATCGTTTATCAGATATTGAGTTCACCTTTCTACCACGAAGCCGCGAGCCATTAGCTACGAGCTCCGAGCTGAGTCGTGGTGATTGACGAGTCAGCTTCAATTATCTTGAAACTAGTTCTTCGGCATCGCAAGCGTTCTATTTGAACCAACTGCTCGATGCTCGTAGCTCGCGGCTCGAAGCCATCACGCAAGCACTGCATTCTTTTCACTCACAAACGGCTCCATCTCAAAGTGCTTCGGATTCTTCACTTTCTCCGGGTACTTCACGTGATATTCAAACTCCTCGCGGAAGTGCCGTATCGCACTGGCAACTGGCCATGCAGCGGCATCACCCAACGGGCAGATGGTATTTCCTTCAATCTTCTTAGCAACGTCTACCAGCAAGTCGATGTCGCTCAATTTTCCGTGACCGTGTTCGATGCGGTGGAGTACTTTTTCCATCCAGCCTGTTCCTTCCCGGCAAGGTGAACATTGTCCGCATGATTCGTGATGATAGAATCTCGCGAATGTCCACAAGTTCCGAACGATGCAGGCGGTTTCGTCCATGACTACAAATCCACCGGATCCGAGCATCGAGCCGCTGGCGAATCCACCATCAGCCAATGATTCGTATGACATCAGTCGCGCTTCTCCTTTTATATTCTTCATAAAAAGATCAGCAGGAAGAATGGGCACTGATGATCCACCGGGGATAACTGCTTTCAGTTTTCTTCCCTTCCAAACGCCACCGCAGTATTCATCAGAGTTCAGGAATTCGTCAACAGGAAGTCCGAGTTCGATCTCATAAACGCCAGGCTTGTTGATGTGACCAGAAGCAGAGATCAATTTTGTTCCGGTCGACTTTCCAATTCCAATTTTTGCGTATTCATCACCACCCATGTTGAGGATGTGCGGAACAGCTGCGATCGATTCGACATTGTTCACCACGGTAGGGCAGCCATACAAACCCACGATCGCAGGGAACGGAGGCTTGTTCCTTGGATTGCCGCGCTTGCCTTCCAGGGACTCGATCTGTGCGGTTTCTTCTCCGCAGATGTAAGCACCAGCACCAGAATGAACATAGAGTTCGAGATCGTATCCAGATCCAAGAATATTTTTTCCGATGAAGCCGGCAGCGCGTGCTTCTTCGATTGCTTTTTCAAGAATGGGGAAGATCCAGCGGAATTCACCGCGCATATAGATGTAGGAAGTCTTCGCACCGAGCGCAAAACTTGAAACGATCATTCCTTCGATCAGCGCGTGAGGAATGTATTCCATGAGGAAGCGGTCCTTGAAAGTTCCGGGTTCGCTTTCGTCAGCGTTGCAAATGAGATAGCGCGGCTTGTCAGATTTTTTGTCGATGAAGCTCCACTTCATGCCGGTTGGGAAACCAGCACCTCCGCGACCGCGAAGTCCGGATTTCTTTACTTCCTCCACAACCGCATCTGGCGTCATCGTCTTCAGTGCTTTCTCTACCGAAGCATATCCGCCCTGCTTCCGATAAACCTCGAAAGATTTTATTCCGGGAACGTTGATGTCCTTAAGTAATAGCTTTCTTCCCATTTGTCTTATTTGTTATTCACAGGGTATGGAGAACCATAGTCCGGTGAAGGAACGTCATGTGATTTTCTTAAAGTATCGAGAACTTCATCCATCTTCTCGACAGACATGTTTTCGATAAAATGATTTCCAACCTGCATCATCGGAGCGCTTCCGCAAGAGGCGAGGCACTCTACTTTTTTCAAAGTGAACATGCCGTCTGCTGAAGTTTCACCGGCTTTGATACCGAGTTTGTTTTCAAGGTATTCAATGATGTCGTCAGAACCCCTGAGCCAGCACGGACCAGTCTGACAAACTTCCAGCACACACTTTCCGACAGGCTGCAGATTGTACATCGAGTAGAACGATGCAACCTCGTATACTTCGATCGGTTTGATGTTGAGGATCGATGCAACGTAGTCCATCGTGTCGGTGCTCAGCCATCCGCCAAACTCCGCCTGCGCCACGTGAAGGATCGGAAGCAAAGCAGATTTGTGTCTCCCCTCAGGATAACGTTTGATGATCTTCTGGACCAATGCCATGGCAGCATCGGAGAATTGTGTTGGTTTACTGGTCATTTTCAATTCACTTTCACAATGGGCTATGGCTTTTGGCTATAGCTATGGCTGGTGTTATGTTAATTATACTTTCGTTCTGCCATTTCGCCTTTTTGATCTGGCAATTAATTATCAAGTTTTGATGCAAGGCCATAGCCATCGCTATAAGCCATAGCCAACTAGGCATCCAGTTCTCCCGCAATCACGTTCATGCTACTCATCGTCAGGATCGCATCGGAGATGTTGGTTCCTTTGATCATCTCCGGGTAAGCCTGATAATAAATGAAGCACGGCCTTCTCATGTGCAAGCGATATGGAGTTCTCCCGCCATCGCTGATGAGATAGAATCCGAGTTCACCGTTTCCACCTTCCACGCAGTGATACACTTCGCCTTTCGGAACATCGGTTTCACCCATCACAATTTTGAAGTGATAGATGAGCGCCTCCATATTATTATAGACTTCCTGTTTCGGAGGAAGATAAAAATCAGGAACATTTGGAGAGGCGTAAGGGCCTTCCGGAAGTTTGTCGATCGCCTGGCGGATGATCTTCATGCTCTGCCACATTTCTTCCTGGCGAACCATGAATCGATCGTAAGTATCACCATTCAAACCCACAGGTACGATGAAATCGAAATCTTCGTAGGAAGAATAAGGATTCATCACACGAACATCGTAGTCAACGCCAGCAGCGCGGAGGTTTGGTCCGGAGAAGCTGTAGCTGAGTGCACGTTCGGCAGAGATGGGTCCGGCACCGATCGTGCGGTCCATAAAAATTCTGTTGCGCTTCACGAGGCTTTCGAACTCTTTCAAAGTCTCGGGAAATTCTTTGAGGAACTTCTCGATCTTGGCCCACGCTTTATCGCTAAAGTCACGCTCGAATCCACCGATGCGACCGATGTTGGTTGTCAACCGAGCTCCGCAGATCTCCTCGTAAATTTCATAGATCAATTCGCGGAACTGGAACATATACACGAATCCGGTCAATGCACCGGTATCTACCGCGATCACGGTGTTACAAATGATGTGGTCGGAAAGACGCGCAAGTTCCATGATGATGACACGGAGATATTGAACGCGTTTCGGAATGTCTGCATTGATGAGTTTCTCTACCGTCATGTGCCAGCCGATGTTGTTGATCGGAGAGGAGCAGTAGTTCATGCGGTCGGTGATCGGAGTGATCTGATTGAACGGTCTGCGCTCCGACAATTTTTCGAAGGCACGATGGATGTAGCCGATAGTGGGCTCGGAATGAACGATCACTTCGCCATCCATGGTCAACACATTTTGGAAAATGCCGTGTGTTGCCGGGTGCGTAGGACCAAGATTAAGCGTGGTATATTGCTTAGGTTCTACTGCGGTTGTCGTATTGATAATATTTTCGTTTGCCATTATCGTCCGAACATAAAGTCTTTCTTGTCTTCTCGGGTCTGATCTTCAAGCGGAATCTCTTTTCGCAGCGGGAAGATGATCATGTCTTCCACGTTCAAGATCCTTCTCAGGTCAGGATGCCCGGTAAACTTCACTCCGAAGAAATCGTAAGTTTCGCGCTCCATCCAATTTGCACCGGCAAACACACCGGTCAACGTGGGTATTACGGGGTTTTCTTCCGGAAGGAAAATTTTCAGGCGAACGCGCCAGTTTGTTGTCAGGCTGTGAAGCTGATACATGATGGCGATCTGTTTCGCATCAGGATAGTGGATTCCGCACAGTGTGGTCAGGTATTGAAAGCGGCCGATGTTGTGATCGTAGAGATATTTAATGATCTCGATTATCTTGTCGCTTTTGAGATTGACAGTGAGGAAATTATAAGGTGATTCCACCGAGATGATCTCGGCTTCGTACTTTTCCTTGATGATGTTAACGATCTTTTCTTGAGTCGCGCTATCCATGGGGTTATTCAATGCCGTATTTGTTCAGCATTGCTTTGTATTCTTCTGAATCTCTTCTTCTCAACGATTCAGTTTCTACCAGGTGCTGAATTCTCATGATACCATCGATGATCTGTTCGGGGCGGGGAGGGCATCCGGGAACATAGACATCGACAGGGATGATCCGATCGATTCCCTGAAGCACACTGTAGGTGTCGAAAATTCCACCGCTGCATGCGCATGCTCCAACGCTGAGAACCCATCTCGGTTCAGCCATCTGCTCGTAAACCTGGCGGAGAACCGGTCCCATCTTCTTCGCGATCGTGCCCATGACCATCAGCAGGTCGGCCTGGCGTGGCGAGAAGCTTAGTCGCTCTGAACCAAAGCGCGCGAGGTCATAGTGAGCGCCCATCGTGGCCATGAACTCGATGCCGCAGCAGGAAGTAGCGAAGGGCAGTGGCCAGATCGAATTCTTGCGCGCCATGCCCACAACTTTCTCGAGGCTTGTCGCGAAAAATCCAGCTCCTTCGATGCCTTCGGGTTTTTCAACGAGTGTTATATTGTTTTGTGCAGTTGTTTGCATCTTTACTTGCCAATTTGTTATTCAAATATTCAATCGTTGCGGTCCGCCATAGCTGAAAGCCAAAAGCTTAAAGCTAGTCTTCGAACTCAAGCGCCTTCTTCTTGATGATGTAGAAGAAGCCAACGAGGAGAAGGGCGATGAATATGATCATTTCAATGAAGCCCTGGACTTGCAATTCTTTGAAATTCACTGCCCATGGATACATGAAAATGACTTCCACGTCAAAAAGGACGAATAATATTGCTACCAGGAAGTATTTGATTGGAAATGCCTGTCGCGCATTGCCCCTCGGTTCAATTCCACACTCAAAAGATTCCAACTTGATCTTCGTTTTACGCTTCGGTCCAAGCCAGTGAGTTACGACCATTGTAACGCCAACAAAGCCTGCCGCCAGCAAAAACATGAGAACAATTGGGAGATAGTCAGCTAATGCAGGGTTAGTCATATTTTTCCAACTAAAAGCGGCCAAAATTAAGTCTATTTCTCGGTAGAAAATATTATTCCGCCCAAAATCCTCACATCAAATGTTAAAACAAATAATGGCCTGATAATGCTCAAATCCGATGAAAAAAAATGAAAATTCAACGTTTCG
>CBHROW010000336.1:0-6085 GCA_966080355.1 uncultured Chryseosolibacter sp. | reverse complement strand
TTCATTCTGCGGGTCGAGAGGTAAGCAGACAGCGAAAAAATACCCAGGCCGGAAATGACAATGATGATCAATGTTCCGAATTGCAACGAAGCATACGCGCGATTTTCTTTTTCATATTCCTGATTGTAGAAGTCGTCAACGAAATGCGCTTCTAACGGGTAGCCTGGCTGCAGCTCGCTGTATCGCGACTTGATCGATCCTATAATTTCATCGGAGGGACCTTGAATGCGGACGTAAACAAAATACTCGGGGTAATCCGCCTGCCAGGGGAGACGCATTACCATGGGTTTCACTTTCTGATGAAGCGTGTTGATGTTGACATCTTTCACTACACCAACAATTGTTCCTTCCCATTTGCCTGGATCTTCAGGACGCGTGAGAATTCTCGTTCCCACCGGGTTTTTCAATCCCAACATCTTCACAGCAGTTTCATTCACCACGAATGCAGCTCCGCTATCTGATTTATGCTCGGAATCAAAAACGCGCCCTTCAATCAACTTCATATCAAGTGTTTCAAACAATTCATCATCGGAAAACACTTCATACAGCTCGACCTCTTTCATTTCATTGCCGATCTGAACGTGATACCAGTCTTTCCAAAATCCACCACCCATACGGAATGAACTGTTAGACACATGTGTGACGCCAGGAATTGTTTTTAAAGATGTTTTCAGTGCCAGCATTTTTTGAACGGTGAAATCTTCCGCCATGGTGAGCACCAGCAAATTTTTACGGTCAATGCCAAGATCTTTTTCATGGATATAGGTGATCTGCCTGCTCACGGTAAACGTAGCGGAGATACAAATGATCGAGATCACAAATTGTACGAACAACAAACCTCTTCCCACACGAAGGTGACTTGATCCCGACAGGTTTCCTTTCAGGTCGTTGACAATCTTGTTCCGCATCGACCAGTAAGCAGGTATCAACGCGGCAGTCATGGTGAAGATTGCAACAACTCCGAGCATAAGTGAAACAACGATTGGTGAAGAAAGAAACCGAAGTTCAGCCTGTGGTTCGATGTGCTGACGAATTGTTGGGAATAACAGATAAAGCGAAAGGAGACTGATCACGGATGCCAAGGCGCAGTAGAACAAAGTCTCTGTCACAAGTTGAAGGACTCCTTGCCGTCTTGTTCCGCCCATCACTTTTCGAATGCCGAGTTCGCGCAGTCGGTGGGTGAAAGAAGCAAGGCTTAAGTTGATGTAGTTGATGCAGGCAATTCCAACAATGAAAATTCCAAGGAAGCTGAAAAGGTATACATACAAAGGATTTCCTTTACGTGTAAACTCATATTTGAGTGGGGGATCCATGTAAATGTCGCGAAGGGGTTGAAGGAAGATTTCGAATGCGTTTGCCTGTCGTTCTTTTCGCGACACATACTTGTCCATCGCGGCATCGATTCGTTTGAGGAAAGGCGCAGCGTCTTCGGGGTTGTACAACTTGACAAACAGTACACACGAGTTATCCACAAAAGCGGGAGGTGACACAATTTGTTCCGTGGTGAAAGACGATTCGCCAGTAATTGGAATAAATGCCTCGACACGCAAGTGGGAATTATACGGTATGTCGTCAATAACCGCTGTTACCTGATAAGGTTCTTTTTCATTGTTGATCGTGACGAGCTTGTTCAAAGGCTCTTCGTCACCGAATAGGTTTTTCGAAAGCGAAGCCGTGAGTACGAGCGACCGTGGCACTTTTAACGCGTCTGTATTTCCCTTCAGAAATGTGTAAGAGAAAATATCGAACAACGTGCTGTCGGCAGGAAACACGCCACCGAATAAAACTTTATCATTGTATTTAAGGTGGCTTCCATTGGCGATATCCATGCGGGCGTATGACTCAACCTCTGGGAACTCATCGTTGAGGATCTGTCCGAATGCGCGTGGTGCAATTCCAAATTGCTCGACCTTCCCATTCTCTTTTCGTTGCGTGTTCACACGATAGATCCGCTGGTAGTCGCGATAGTCAGTGTCGAATGAAAGGTGAAACGAAAGGTACAAAGCGACAACAAGCATGGAGAAAAATGCAACGGAGATGCTTGCGATCTTGAAGAATCCGTGGATTTTATGCCGCGAAAGATTTCGATACCCGGTTAAAATAAAGTTACCGATTATCGCTGGATCATGCAGTTTGCCGATTGTGTGTCTGAATAAAATTCCAGGACGAGCGTAGCCGATGATTGTCGACAACAGGCGGAGTGTGCGATACCGGTCTTCCCGCCAGTCGTTGTTCAGGCGCTGGATGATGTCTCCTTCGATCTCTTCGACAAGCTCGGCCGGGCACAATAGCCGCAATATTGCGTTCGCCCACTTGGGCAATTCCATTAGCGGATCGTTCATGAGAATTTTAATTTTGGAACGAGTTTCCAGAGATCGACACGCGCGTCCTTCATGCCTTTCAACACCGCGAGCCCTGCGCTCGTGATGGAGTAGATACGTTTTCTTCGTCCGCCTCGTTCGTTTGTTGCGCCTCCGATCTTCGACTTTAAATATCCTTTGTCTTCCAGGCGGTATAATGTGACGTGGACACCGCTCAACGTTACGTTCCGTTTTAGAAGCTTTTCGAGCTCTTGGGTGATCATTGCGCCATAGGCGTCTTCGTGCAGAACGGCCACCATGGTGAGTACCAATTCTTCAAATTCACCCAGGAATTCCTTATTCATTTACTTCTATTTTGTGAAGGAAATAAAGGATTTATAGCGACAATTCCAAACCCTGCCGCTTGGATCAGGCGTGATGTCCGCTTCGGAAGTGATCAACAAATTTCTGGCGGGGGCATGGATGTTTTACGATAGGCGGAAACTATTAAATCATGAGGGTTTTGGACTTGCGTGCCACTTCAGGAGATTCAAACAGCCGCCCTTTCAAAATTTTTTTCTACATTTTCTTTTTTATTATTGCTCCGTTGATTGTTGTGATCGGACACTTCTATGAGCGCGACCTCACCATGTTCATCATGCCGTTGTTCCCGGACGAATCTGACAAAGGATTTCCATTTTATCTTGACTTTGTAAGGCTCTGCATCAATGAGTTTATTTGGCTTTCGCTGTTTGTGTTGATCACTTTTTTACTGTTTCTTTTTTTTTATCGGAAAAATTATCACCTCTCGGTTTCCGCACGAGGCGTTGGCGCTGCCGGTGTAACGCTGGCATCACTTCTGATCACCATATTTGTCGCTTATTTCGTGCTCGAGGTTTTTCCCAACTCCTCGGATGAGTATTCGTACATTTTTCAAGCTCGCACATTGGTGTCGGGCAAACTTTGGGAACCAGCCCCGAATCTTCCGGACGCCTTTCACTTCAACCACATTGCAATAAAAGATGGAATTCGCATCGGCAGATTTCCTCCTGGATGGCCACTCGTGATGGGCCTTGGACTCTCCTTGGGCTTGCCCGTGTGGTTGATCAACCCACTGCTGGGTGCGCTTACACTGATCTTGTTTTACCGGTTCGCGAAGAACATTCACGGACGGAGAATTGCATTGATCGCTGTGGTTGCTCTCGGATTTTGCGGATACTTTATTTTCAACGCAGCCTCATTCTTTTCTCACACATGCTGTACATTATTTGTTCTACTTTTTACATGGTGTGTGTACTCCTTCACTGGCCGCAAAATCCTTCCTTATGTACTGGCCGGGTTTTTCATCAGCATGGTACTCCTCATCCGTTATTTTACAGCGATACTGGTAGCCGCTCCGGTTGTAGTTTGGATCATTTCAGAATTCCGGTGGAGATCCGTTCGCGTTTTTGCATGGATGTTTGTTGGCGCATTGCCCTGTTTATTTATACTCCTCTGGTATAACAATGAGATAACCGGTGATCCGTTGACGCCAGTTACGATGTGGGCATTTGCTGACGAGAAACTTGGATTTGTAAAGGGCCACACTGTTGTGAAAGGAATGGAGCATATCGTCAGGCGTATTTTTATGTTCAGCTATTGGGCCTCTCCCGGTTTGCTGATTCTTTATGTCATTTACCTGATGCGGAAAATCAGGTCGAAAATCGCGCGATGGACTTTTCCAGCTGACTACTATTTTATTCTTCTGCTGATCGGACATTTTTTTTACTATCAGATTGGCGGAAACCAGTATGGCCCGCGCTTTCTTCTCGAAGGTCTTCCGTTCCTGATCCTGATGGTTGTTCGTGAAACGTTCGCTGTTCGCGCGAAGCTTGCGCATGCGTTACTTGCCGCAAGTATTATTTTTTCGGTGATCAAGCTGCCTTCAATTGCTGAACGCGAAGAGCAAGTGATTCACGAGCGAAAGGATGTATACGACCTCGTGGCACGAGAAAATATTGCTGATGCCGTTGTGATCTTGAGTTCACCTACGGGTGTTATCCGGCCCATGCCGATAGGTGACCTTACGCGAAATGATCTGCCAGATCCCAGCGTAGTTTATCTCCAGGACAAAGATCATGATGCCGTCTTGCGACTATTTCCAAACCGAAGCTACTATCGTTACTTCCGAAATGTAAATGAAGTGCACGGTAAGCTTCTTCCCATAGGTCGCGCCAGGAGCTTCGGACACCTGCGTGCAACTGCAACTACCTTTTGAAAGAGAAATTGTTTGAGCCATTTTGCAGTCGGCAAGTTCTTCCATTTTATTATTTTCACATGTGCAACCTGGCTACTCTATTTTTCCGCTCGGAGAAGAAATGACTTCACTTGAGTTTGACACGCTTGCGATCGATGCAGTGCTCCACCATCGATTGATGGCGATGAAAACGTGGATCGAAAAGAGAGCGTTCGCAGGCTTTCGCGACATCGTTATCGGCTACCGGTCGATCACCATCTCTTTCAATTTTTATCAGCTGGCATCAGTTGTTGATGGGCGGGCGTTTGAATTTGTTTCTCAAATACTCGAATCAGCCTATCAAAATACATCCGGTGAATCAAAGTCACCGATCGGCAATGAAATTCGAATCCCGGTGTGCTATGACGATGAATTTGGACTCGATCTCGATGTTGTAGCGAAACATTCTCAATTGACCAAATCCGGAATCATAAACCTTCATACATCTCGGTCTTACACGGTGTACATGGTGGGATTTTTGCCAGGCTTTCCGTATATGGGATTGGTCCCTGATCAACTCGAAGTGCCGAGAAGAGACACTCCACGCAATTTGGTCCCTTCAGGAAGTGTCGGGCTGGCGGGAAGGCAAACCGGAATTTATCCGTTAAACTCTCCCGGTGGATGGCAGATCATCGGTCGAACCCCACTGAAAATTTTTGATGCAAAGCGCGACCCTCCGGTATTGTTCCAACCCGGAGACGTGATCTCATTTTATAAAATCACAAGAAAGGAATTCGATCACCTTCAAAACAATTCGAGATGACTGTGCAGGTCTCAAAGCCGGGCATCTTGTCAACCATCCAGGACCTTGGGCGATTCGGCTTTGCCAAATGGGGAATCAATACAAACGGTGCGATGGATCAATTTGCATTGCAGGTCGGGAATGCTCTTGTCGGAAACGCACATGACATTGCAGCAATTGAAATGCATTTTCCTGCGTCCGAGCTTGTGTTCACTTCTTCCGCACTGATAGCAATTACCGGTGCTGATTTCACGCCAGCGATCAACGGGCAATCGATTCCTGTGTGGAAAACCGTTCAGGTGTCATCAGGTAGTCGATTGAGTTTTACAGGCAGAAATTTTGGAATGCGTGCTTACCTATGCGTTCACGGTGGATTTGATACACAAAAATGGCTGCGCAGCGCGAGTACCAATGTTATCGCGAATGCTGGCGGCTGCAACGGCAGGGCTTTAAGAAAAGAAGATGTGATTACGATTCAGCCTGGCTTATACACGCCAATGCTGCGTAATGAGGTCTCAGTTTTTCCGTGGTCGGTCAAGCCCGGTGAAGTATATAACCTCAACGACAAGGTGAAAATGATCGAAGGTAAGGAGTGGGGTTGGCTGGACCACGAGTCAGTCAACGCGCTCGTATCACAGCCTTTGACAATGGCGGCCTCGTCCGACCGAATGGCGGCTTTCCTGGTTCATGACCCCTTGAGATCGCAGCGCAAGGAACAACTTCTATCTTCAGCGGTTTCATCCGGAACAATTCAGATGTTGCCATCCG
>CBHROW010000335.1:0-6111 GCA_966080355.1 uncultured Chryseosolibacter sp. | reverse complement strand
GGTTTTCTCCCATTTGAGTTTGTCGATGTTCCTGGATTGAAAAAATATTTAGTGAAAAATTGTTGAAAGAACATTCGCTGTCAACTGTTGCAAGTGATCACCAATATGTTTGAATCAAGGTTCCCGGCCGGGGCTGAAACATAAAGCAGTTTTAATCCAGTCAAAACTATGAAAAGAATAATGTTTTTTGGTTTGGGCGTCATCCTCGTCACCCTTATAATTTCCGCCTGCGAACAAGACCCCGCGCTCGGTCCCGTCAGTAAGATCGAGAGGCTCACGGCAATAATCAAAACATCTCCGGAGTTCCAAAATCTCAACATTCCAGCAAGCTCCCTCAGTGAACCCTTTTTTATTTCCAGGGACGAAAAGTCAATTGGTATGTATTTGAATTCCGGTCTGAAAAAGAAATCGGTTATTGCGCTGTTCAATGATAACGAAGAACTACGCGATGTTGCCTACTTCGAAGTAGTCACGCAATTGAGTGCCGAACAAATGCAACACCAGTTTAAAAACAAAAGCTTTGGTGGCCGACTGATCTTCGAGACACAAGGCAGGAAATTTGAATTCGATATCAAGAACTCCAGGGTCATCAATTCGCAGGTGTTGCGAACATTCGGTAATGCTAAAATCGACTGCAAGGGAATGACCGAACAAGGTGGCCCGCTGTGGTGCGCTGGTTCGCGACTTGAAAACATGAATTGGTTTGATACCACCATATGCTACCTCGACATCGTTTTATGCATGGCTCAGCTGGTTGTTTCGTGCATTGTCGATGACTGCGTAGTCAACCCACCCCAGGGCGCATCTGCGAGTTGAATTTAATGGAAGGGCGAGTTCGCTCGCCTTTTTTTATGATACAGGTAAGGAACATCTCAAAATCATTTGCGAAAAGACAGGTCTTAAGAGACGTGTCTTTCCATCTGCAAGCCGGAGAGGTATTGGGCATTGTCGGACCCAACGGATCAGGCAAGACTACACTCTTGAACGTGTTGGTTGGAAACCTTCGGCCAAATAGCGGAGCGATAAACATCGATGGCTTGAAGATGTCAGCGTGTCTTTCGCGGAAGGGATTTATACCCGACATGTCAGTCGATAGGAACTTCGAGTTTTTTGGCGCACTCACCAATGCCAGCAACGAAGCCATTGAAATTGCCAAGCAACGGTTCAACATCGACTACGGTGTTAAACAATACCGAAGCTTGTCAGCAGGAATGCAGCAGCGTGTCGCGCTGGCGCTCGCGTTCCTTAACAACCCCGATGTTGTTTTGCTGGACGAGCCTTCAAACCATCTTGATGTTGACTCCGCGATCATCTTGCGAAACACCATTTATCATATGAAGTCCCTGCGTGTCGCTTTTATTCTCACAAGTCACGCATTGGCTGATCTGCAACGGTTGTGCACCAGGATTGCTTTTTTAAACGGAGGTACCATGACCGAATTCAGCACAGTACAGCTCATGGACGACTTTGGCAGCGTTGAAAGTGCTTATTTGAAACTTATGAATAACAATGACACATTGGAAAAATGAACTGTTCAAGATCTGGTACAGCAGGCTCCATTTGCTTATTGCCATGATATCATTTTTGCTTCTTCCGCTGTTTGTGGTGATCGTTTCAAGACTTCAACAACTAAAGGGCGGATTAGAAGAGGCACAGATGATTTCAGCAATTGCTTATACAACGATAGCTTATGCGCAAGCGATGTTCTTTATACCGGTTTGGATTGTTAGCATGGTTGGTCGTGAAATTCAGTCGGCACATGCATCAACGGTTTCGAGTATCACTTCGCGCGAGCACTATTTCAGTTCAAAGATCACCTATTGCCTGATTACCTGTGTCTTCTTTTCATCGGTGGGAACTTTAGGTTTTTTAGCCGCAGCTGCAGTTTGCGGGATCCTGCCCAAGGTAACTTTTGGATTTGTTGCCGGGCATCTCGTTCAACAGTTTGTTGCGCACATTACATTTTGCTCAATTCTCTTGTTGATTGTTTTCGTGGTGAAAAATCCGGCCATTGCATTTGTTGTATATCTGGTCTGGAACTTTGCTGAGGGATTGGCCTTTACAGTGGTGAATGGCTTATATGAAATCAGGGCGTGGTGGCTTCCTCTTCATCTCCTGAGAACTTTATACGTAACAGATGGTGATCCGCAGGCTGCCAATTTTCACAACCCAATATTCTCAGGAAACTTTTTGTTCGTTTCACCGATCATGTTTGCTGCTTTCGTCACCGTACTGACCAAAGAAATATTCCTGAGATCGGATCTGCCGGTGCTATCGGACTAGTTTTTTTCAAGTAACTCCTAATCGAATGAGTCATTGTTCGAAACAGACTTGTTGGCCGCTGTGTTGGTGGCAAGCTCAATTATTATGTTACTGAGCTCAATCTTACGACTGGTAACGCGCCTTTATTTGCCTAGAACCATATGCCCATTACATTAGAACTTGATGATGCGTCAAATAAATGCACCTATGATCCGTACACCGCTTCTTGGACTTAGTATCGTTTTCTTGACAAGTCAAGCTTGTTCCCAGTCACACGCAAGAATTACAACCTCATTTGACTATCGGGAGATCTCTGACTTCAACACCGAATTCAAAAAATATTGTAACCCAGGAGAGAATAATGAACTCAATGCTGTAACAAGCAGCATGGTAGGCGATTATGTGTCTGCCCAACACTATGCATCTCTTGCAAACCGACCTACTCTGACGCCACGGATGCCAGGAGATTTGGCAGACAAAGTCAGGCATCACTATAAAAGCCACTGTGAAAATCAGAGTTTAACGACAGCGGAGCGGGAGTCAGCGTGTAAAGTTCTTCCAAGGCTAGCTCGACCAACAACTGTAGAAGATTTATTCAAGACGTATCGGATGCTTGAGGCAACAACGGTCATTGCGCAGCAGGCAGTCGGAAGAAAAATAGTTCTGATAAATGAAGCACACTATTCATCGCAGCATAGATCATTTACCACTTCACTACTGAAATTGTTTTGGGATCAGGGATTCAGGTATTTGGCCATTGAAACGCTTAACGCGGAGGATTCGGCCATCAACGTTCGCAGATACCCGGTTAAAAACTCAGGGTACTATTCCAATGAACTAGCATATGCAAAATTGATACGTGAAGCAATATCTCTTGGCTATAAGCTCGTTGCATATGATGTACATGTAAACGATCAGAATAAGCGCGATAGTTTACAGGCTGTAAACATCATTCAGAAAACGTTCAATCTTGATCCAGCTGCAAGAGTACTCGTACATGCCGGTTACAGTCACATTGCTGAATCTGGAGACAAAAAATTCAAGCCGATGGGCTTTATGCTGAAGAAACTAAGCGGTTTTGATCCGCTATCCATTGACCAAACTGTGATGATGCCCTATGACGAACTTGAAAAGCAACATCCGTACTATACCCATGTGGCTTCAACAAATAAACTGAACGTTCCTAAAATTGCAATAAATGACAATGAAGAAGTCCTTGTTGATCCAGTGAATTTCATTGGTGTTGACATCCAGGTTTACCATCCACCAATTTTCAACATTAAAAATCGACCCGGTCACCTGATTACCAACGGAGACAGCTTGATAAGACTCCCAGACCAATTTCTGATGTGGCCTAAACACTTGTTAGAAGTTCGAAGAAGCGATGAACAGGGCTCGTCTGTTTCAGTTGATCGCGTCATTATTGGCACGGCTTCCTATTTAATCTTGAAGCCGAGCGAGTACAAAGTCTTTATCATCAATAGCTCAGGGACACTTATTGCCACATGTTGCATTCGTGTTAAATAGCTAAACTATCAAGTGGCCTTTTTACATTGCCTTAGGATCAATTCATGCCATTAAAAATCTCGCCATCACTTAGGCCAACGCGAGAGGACTTCCGTCAGGTGGGAAGAAAATACTTCTCACTCTTCGACATGTGGGCATTATGCACCCTGGGCCTCGCGTTTCGTCAGCGTAGTCCCGGCACTGGCAATGATCACAAACACAATTGCAAGCCATTCGAGAAATGAAAGTTGTTCTCCGAGAAAGATAAGTCCGCTCAAGGCGGCTGCAGCAGGCTCGATACTCATCAGGATGCTGAACGTTCGCTCATTCAGTTTTTTCAACGCGTTCATCTCAAGTGTGAATGGCAACGCGCTGGAGAACAAGGCCAGCGCTACAGCGGGAAAAATCATCGGTGCAGTGAAATGATGAAAGCCGTTGTCAAACAACGCGAATGGAAGCCCAATGACAGTCGCGATCATCATGCCGATGGTCACGGCTTCTCCACCGTGCATCACCATCGAAACCTTTCTGCCTAAAACGATGTAGCCAGCCCAAAGCGCTCCCGCGAGAATAGCAAGCGACATGCCCAGCACATCCCGTTCCCCGCCCTGCCATGGCGACAACAGAAAAATTCCAATAGCCGCCATCAACACCCATAAAAAATCTAGTGGGCGCTTTGATCGTGATACTGCAAGCACCAAGGGCCCGATAAATTCCAACGCAACACCAAGCCCCAATGGAGTCCGTTCGATAGCCATGTAAAACGTCACATTCATAATGCCAAGCACGATACCATAAGGGATCACCGCCCGCCACTGACTTGCAGAAATGACTTTAAATTTCGGACGGAAGACCAGTGTCAGCATGATCACACCCAGGCCATTGCGCAAAATGACAGTTGCCGCGGCTCCCAGCACAGGAAACAACGTTTTTGCAATCGCACCTCCACCCTGGATGCTCATGATCGACAACAGCACGGCTGGCAACGGTGGCAGCTGAAATTCTTTCTTCATACCGGCAGGCAAAATCGCAATTACTTCATGCAATACCTTGGCACCGCTCCGGTTTTTTCTGTGAGGATTATTACTGGATGTAATTTTTGTATTTTAGAAATCAGATCGAAGAAGGCTGATACACACGTCAAAGATGAGCAGTCAAGTCTCGTGTTCGCACAATGCCGTGGAAGACTTGCGCCAGTTGAGAGATCGTTTTAAAATAGTAGTCAACATTAACCCCATTAAGAATGAAAACATCCACAGTTTTGTGTGCATGCTTTTTTTGTTTTTGGCACACCCTGTCGCTCAGTCAAACCGCGCAAAGCAATGAACATTCCGTATCGGAAGATGCAAACAAACCCAATGTCATTACCGTTCGTGGTGATGTTCCTGATTCATTGAACCTCGACAGCGGGACAATGCGTTTTTTAGCGACCAGTGAAGATACCAAAGGCGCATTTACCACGCTCGAAATAAAAGAACGGCCAGGCTACAAAACCGCATTGCATCTTCACCCTCATTGGGACGAAGCATTTTATGTTTTGGAAGGTGTTTTAACCGTCAACATCAATGGCAACATAAATCATTATCCTGCCGGTTCATACATTCTTATTCCAAGAGGAACTCCGCACGGGCAGGGTAATTTTGGTACGGTTCCAAACCGGATTGTGTTGACCTTCACGCCCAGTGCTTACGAGGAATTTTTCAGAGACCGCGTAGAACTTTTTAAAACAGTGAAACCTGGTAGCTCCGAATTCACTGACAAATTCAATGCATTGCGAAAGAAACACGCCAAGTATGTCGAGATCTTAGGTACCTGGGATATCCCAAAAAAATAAGTATTCTCCCTGGCAAGCCGCGCATGATCTTTTTTCTTGGCGTTAGTGCGAGAAAAATATTTGTAAATAAAATATTCAATATCACTTCGGGGGCGGCATATAATCGAGCGGAAGCATCTCAGCAATTTTTTCCGACCAGCCGAGATAACCGTCAAGCAGAACTTCTTCAGGATCTTCGTAATGTCCGGAAGCGTAAACCTTGGCGCCCGGATTAACGAAGTGCAGCAGAGATTGCTGCTCCATGGGCGGGCGATTGCCGAACATGATATACGCAGGTTCTTCCTTTTCCCGCCTGTAAATGATGCGTAGTTGACCGGCAAAAGAAATTGTCGATGGATTGAGAGAATCCCTCAGCAGCTCACTGCCACGCGAAAATTTCCGGCCGATCGAGTCCACCTTGTCGGGGAGGGAATTTAATCGCGAGTAATAGCTAAGGCTGTCGAGATTGCCATTGAAGAACTGTTCAACTTTGGCTTGAATAAGATCTTTCGGAGTTTTGTTCATGTTCT
>CBHROW010000334.1:0-6115 GCA_966080355.1 uncultured Chryseosolibacter sp. | reverse complement strand
GCAAAGCCGGATACGAGATCGAGTTCTCACCGGACGGAAAAATTATTTACAGCGGCATGGGATATCGCCCCGACCTTTTTCTTCTCGATAAACATTTACTCGGCTCAGACGGCCTTGATATCTGCCGTTATCTGAAATCAAAATCCGAAACGCGAAATATTCCGGTGATCATGCTTTCGGCTACACCGGGAATCGAAGTTCTCGCACGTGATGCGGGCGCTGATGATTTCATTGAGAAGCCCTTCAATAGTGTGAGGTTGATGTCGAAGGTTCAGGAATACCTGAAATAATAGTTGGCAGTTGGCAAAGAAACCAGTTGGCAAAGCTCATTGCCAATTGCGCGATTCATCGCGTTGCCAACTGCCAACTGCTTAACCTGATCATCGGCATCTATTGCCCACTTTGCGATTCTTCCATTTATGTTAATTTTGTGCTCAATTAACCAGAGCCAATGAGTCTTTTAGATTTTGAAAAACCGATTGCTGAGCTCGAGGCAAAGCTTGAAGACATGAAGCACCTCGCCAGCGACAGCGATAAGGAAGTGCAGGCGGCTGTCAAGGCACTCGAGAAAAAAATACTTGAACTTAAGAAAGAGACCTTCGAAAATCTTACCGGCTGGCAACGCGTTCAACTTTCCCGCCATCCCGACCGGCCGTATACACTCGACTACGTTTACGAGATCACGTCTGACTTCATCGAACTTCATGGCGATCGCACCGTGTCTGACGACAAAGCAATGGTTGGTGGTTTCGGCAGTATCGATGGGAAAACTTTTATGCTGATAGGTCAGCAAAAAGGCCGCAACACCAAGCAGCGTCAGCTCCGCAATTTCGGTATGGCCAACCCTGAAGGTTACCGCAAGGCTCTGCGCCTGATGAAGCTGGCGGAAAAATTCAATAAACCCATTGTTACGTTTATCGATACGCCAGGTGCTTTTCCGGGACTCGAGGCAGAAGAACGAGGACAGGGCGAAGCAATTGCCAGGAACCTGAAAGAAATGTTCATGCTGAAAGTGCCGGTGATCTGCATTATAATCGGTGAAGGAGCATCTGGTGGTGCATTGGGAATTGCGATCGGAGACCGCGTTATGATGCTGGAAAATACATGGTACTCAGTGATTTCACCAGAGTCGTGTTCATCGATTCTTTGGCGAAGCTGGGATTATAAAGAGCAAGCCGCAGAAGTGCTGAAGCTTACCGCGAAAGACATGCTTGAAAACAAATTGATCGATGGTATCGTGAAAGAACCACTTGGAGGCGCCCACACTGATTTGAAGTGGATGGCCAATGAAGTGAAGAAAGTAATCCTGACAGAAACAAAAAGGCTCGAGGCGCTTTCTGTCGATGACCGGATCCAGCAACGCATTGATAAATTCACTTCAATGGGTGTTGTCCAGGAATAGTTGAAAAGAAAAATAAAAATAGTTTAGGCCGCTCATCCCAAGCGGCTTTTTGATTTAGTGGGTTATCGAAAATGCGCTAACTTTCGCCCGATTATTTTTCGAAAACCGAATGAAATTACACGTCATTGAAACCGGATTTTTTAAACTCGATGGAGGTGCGATGTTTGGCGTTGTGCCAAAATCGATCTGGCAAAAATTAAATCCACCTGATTCGAACAACCTGTGCAATTGGGCGATGCGATGCCTGTTGATCGAAGATGGAGACAAGCTCATTCTGATCGACAACGGAATTGGCGACAAACAAGATGCAAAATTCTTCGGTCATTATTTCCTGAATGGCACTGACACCCTGAAGGGATCCCTCCATCGCGCAGGATTTTCCGAAAACGACATCACCGATATGTTCCTGACTCATTTGCACTTTGACCATTGTGGCGGAGGCGTGCGTTATGACAACGGAAAACCTGTGCTCACCTTCAAGAATGCTGCTTACTGGTCAAACCTTCATCATTGGAATTGGGCGATCAAACCAAACCCGCGTGAGAAAGCCAGTTTCCTCACAGAGAATATTATTCCGATGCAGGAGAGCGGTCAACTTCAATTTATCGACATGAACAAGCCATCACCATTCGCGCAATTCGATGTGCTCTACATGTCTGGCCATACCGACAAAATGATGATCCCCAAGATTCCATATAAAGGTCATACGGTTTGCTACATGGCTGACTTGTTGCCTTCAGTCGGACATATTCCGCTTCCCTATGTCATGAGCTATGACACCAGGCCGCTCATCACGATGGAAGAGAAAGCAAAATTCCTTTTTGAAGCTGCAGACAATAATTATGTTCTCTTCTTCGAGCATGACGCGGTCAATGAATGCTGCACCGTAGCGCGCACTGAAAAAGGCATTCGTGTTGACAAAACATTCAGGCTGGCTGACCTGTGATGCCGAAGTCATGACAACCGGATTGGTACTTTCAGGAGGTGGCGCACGAGGGATCTGTCATCTCGGTGTGATCAAGGCGCTGGAAGAATTCAACGTCAAGATCGATTACATTTCAGGAACGAGTGCAGGTTCGGTGACAGGCTGTCTCTATAGTTACGGTTACAAGCCTGATGAAATTCTCGAGATGATTGTGAACACAGCGTTTGCGCGGTCTCTCAAATTTGCCTGGGCATGGACCGGCTTGCTCAAACTGGATGGTTTACAGGAACTCTTTCTCAAGTTCATTCCTGAAAATGACTTTAGCGCCCTGAAGATACCGGTTGTGATTGCTGCAACAGAAATGAGAAAAGGTAAGATCGAATATTTTTCAAGGGGAGAACTCATCCCGGCTATTCTCGCATCGTGTTGTATCCCTGTTGTATTCAACCCTTATCAATTCAATGGTGGTGTGTATGTAGATGGAGGCGTGCTTGATAATTTGCCGGTTAAAGCGATCAGCGACAAATGCGACTTCATCATTGGCTCTCATTGTAATTTTATTCGTTCGGAAGTCGACTTGAAAAATTTCAGGACCGTGATCGAGCGAAGCCTGCTGATGGCCATTAACGGCAACACCACGATCAGTAAAAGTCTTTGCAACGTGCTGATCGAACCACCGGACATCGGCATCTACAGTGGTTTTGACGTCAACAAGGCAAAAGAGATATTTGATCTCGGATATCGCTACACCAAAGAAAACTTCACCCCAGACCAGTTTCATTTATGATCGACACAAAACTCTCGTTTCACGAACAAATACTTCAAGGAATTCCTGACTTCCTGCCACCTGAAAAGAAATGGGATGAGTCGGTAAGCCACGCGCCAAAGCGAAAAGACATTCTCACCACAGAAGAAAAGAAACTTGCCGTGAGAAATGCGCTGCGGTATTTCCCCTCAAAATTTCATCCTGAACTGGCGGCTGATTTTTATAATGAATTGAATCGTTTCGGACGGATCTATATGCACCGCTTTCGTCCTGACTATAAAATGTTTGCACGCCCCATTCAAGATTATCCGCACAAGAGCCAGCATGCTGCCGCGGTTATGCTTATGATCCAAAATAACCTCGACCCTGCTGTCGCGCAGCATCCCCATGAGCTGATCACATACGGAGGTAATGGCGCAGTGTTTCAGAACTGGGCGCAATATCTGCTGACGATGCAGTATCTGGCCAACATGACCGATGATCAAACGTTGCACATGTACTCAGGCCATCCTATGGGGTTGTTCCCATCATCACCTCGCTCGCCAAGAGTGATTGTTACCAATGGGATGATGATCCCGAATTACTCCAAGCAGGATGATTGGGAAAAATTCAATGCACTCGGAGTGACACAATATGGTCAGATGACGGCAGGCTCATATATGTACATTGGGCCGCAGGGAATTGTACATGGAACAACGATCACGATTCTGAATGCCGGACGCAAGCTCAGTGCTGACGGCAATCTCGCGGGAAAATTATTCGTCTCCTCGGGTCTTGGCGGAATGAGTGGCGCACAACCTAAAGCTGCGAAGATCGCGGGCTGTATCTCAGTTGTTGCAGAAGTGAATCCGAAAGCCGCACGAAAACGACACTCGCAGGGATGGGTAGATGAAATCATCAGCGACTTAGGAACATTGGCTGATCGCGTTCGCCTTGCCAAAAAAAATAAAGAAGTTGTATCAATCGCGTACGAAGGGAATGTGGTTGACGTTTGGGAGCTTTTTTTCAAAGAGCGAATTCACATCGATCTTGGTTCCGATCAAACTTCCCTGCACAACCCATGGGCTGGGGGTTATTATCCCATCGGCCTGACTTTCGATGAGTCAAATGCGATGATGGCCGCAGAACCTGAAGAATTCAGAAAGCGTGTACAAGAAAGTTTGAGACGGCACACCTCGGCTATCAATAAACACGCTGAACAGGGAACCTATTTTTTCGACTATGGGAACGCATTTCTTCTTGAAGCGTCTCGCGCAGGTGCCGACATTATGGCGGAAGACGGAATTAACTTCAGATATCCATCCTACGTGCAGGACATTATGGGGCCGATGTGTTTTGATTTTGGCTTCGGACCATTCCGATGGGTGTGTACGTCCGGTAAGCCCGAGGATCTCGATTACACCGACTCGCTCGCGAGAGACGTACTTCAAAAAATTGCAGCCTCGTCACCACCGGAGATCCGATCCCAGCTTGCGGACAATATTCGCTGGATCACACAGGCAAAAGAGAACAAACTCGTTGTCGGCTCGCAGGCAAGAATTCTTTATGCGGATGCGGAAGGAAGGATCAAGATCGCGTTAGCGTTTAATGAAGCGATTCGTAAAAAAATGATCGGACCGGTCGTTCTCGGACGCGATCATCACGATGTGTCAGGAACAGACAGCCCTTATCGCGAGACCTCTAATATTTATGATGGCTCCAGATTTACAGCCGACATGGCCATCCACAATGTCATTGGCGACTCGTTCCGTGGCGCTACCTGGGTATCGATCCACAATGGTGGCGGAGTAGGATGGGGGGAGGTAATTAACGGAGGATTTGGTATGGTATTGGATGGAAGTGACCAAGCAGAAGCAAACCTTCGCAACATGTTACATTACGATGTGAATAACGGAATAGCAAGAAGAGCCTGGGCACGCAATCCTCATGCACAATTCGCGATTCGGAAAGAAATGGAGCGAACACCAAAACTCAATGTAACTCTGCCCAACGAGGTTAACGACATCTTATTGGATAACCTGATTACTTAACTCGCATATCGTTTTTTGCATTTATTCGTTATTTAGATTTAACCAGAAACCAAAAACATCATGAAAAAAATTACACTAGCAACAGTAATGCTCTTATCGTTCATCTCGGTGGGTGTGTATGCCCAAACAACGCAGGGACAAAAAATGATCGGAGGAAGCTTCTCGATATCATCCACCAGTTATGATAATAACGCCAGTGGCGAGTATTCTTCATTCACAATTGCCCCTTCATTCGGATATTTTATCAAAGACAACGTTGTAGTAGGAGCATCCGTTTCTTTTTCGACCAATAGTTCGGGTACCGGAACTGCAAAAGCCACGACCAGCTCGTTCGGGGTTGGACCGTTCGCGCGAATTTACAAGTTCACGTCCAATGATCGGTTTGCATTCTTCGCACAGGGTGCTGTTGCGATTCAATCCAGTCAGAGTAAATCTAGTACCGATGTTGTTACTTCAAAGTCAACTTCTCTCGGACTGCGTGTTTCGCCTGGGTTCGCATACTTTTTCAATGAACATTGGGCTGGCGAACTTTCGCTCACAGGCATCAGCTTTTCAAGCAATAAAGAAACCGAGCCTGTCAAGAATAAGAGTACCACGGTGACATTTGACGTCAACAGCCTTATTCCGTATATCGGTTTGCGTTATCATTTCTAAATTAGACACATAACAACTCAATTATGAAAAAAGCAACTTCAATCGCGTTGGTTCTTGCGCTTGTTGTGATCTCTGTGCATTCGTCAATCGCGCAAGTCCAGCTAGCCGTGGGTTTGAAAGCGGGACCTAATTTCGCCAGTATCAATACCAATGCTTCGGCATCCGAGAACTACAAAAACAGAACCGGATTCCACGGTGGAGCATTCGTTCTTATTAAGGCAACGAAGATCGGAGTTCAGCCGGAAGTGATATTTTCACAACAGGGATCAACTGTGAAGATCAATTCGCAAGATTATGAATCTAAATTCAGCTACATTAATATTCCGGTGATCATCAAG
>CBHROW010000333.1:0-6210 GCA_966080355.1 uncultured Chryseosolibacter sp. | reverse complement strand
CAGCACTCGCCCGAAAAAACGAAGAATGGATTCACTTATGCTTACACGGGACTCGACAACATTGTTCGCAAAACCGTCATCGACCTTGATCCCCGGCCAGACTCCGATCATCCTGGTCATGCGCAGTACATATTGAACATGAAACCAAAGGATGAAATTGTAATCGAGGTGGGTGCTGCGTTCCAAGAAGGAGTGAGTGCCGCGGAACGAGTGAGCTTCGATGAAGCAAAAAATGCAATGAACACTTATCTCGAAAAAGTGCGCGACTATTGTGCAGGCATTCTCACGTCCAACGAGCAATTCAACGAATGGATCAATCGCTCGAAGAACGACTTGATCACAATGACCACACGGACCCGGCATGGCCTTTATCCATACGCGGGAATTCCGTGGTATAGCACCGCGTTCGGACGCGATGGAATTTTGACAGCGTTCGAGTGTTTGTGGGTCGAGCCTGAATTGACTAAAGGTGTGCTGAATTATCTCGCGGCAACGCAGGCAAATGACTTCAATGATTTCCAGGATGCAGAACCGGGAAAGATCTTTCATGAAACACGTGGCGGTGAGATGGCAGAGCTCGGAGAGATCCCGTTCAAACTTTATTACGGAACGATCGATGCAACACCCCTTTTCATTTGCCTGGCGGGTGCATATCTGGAGCGCACCAACGATGTTGAGATGGTGAAGCGCGTTTGGCCGAACATCGAACGCGCGCTTTATTGGATCGATCATTACGGTGATATCGACAAAGATGGTTTTGTGGAATACCAGACGAAATCATCCAAAGGACTGACCAACCAGGGGTGGAAAGATTCTTACGACTCGATATTTCACAACGATGGAAACCTTGCCGCAGAACCGATTGCTTTGTGCGAGGTGCAAGCCTACGTCTACGATGCGAAACTCCAAGCGTCTTACATCGCCAGCATGCTCAATTTTCCTGAGCAGGCCAAACAGCTGAAGCGCGAAGCTGAATTACTCAAACATCGCTTCAATGAAAAATTTTGGTCTCATGCCAAGCAGACCTATGTGCTCGCGCTTGATGGTCAGAAAAAACCCTGTGATGTGATCTCATCGAATGCCGGCCATTGTTTATTCTCAGGTATCGCCACGCCTGAGCGCGCAAGACTTACCGCCAGCAACTTGTTAAGTGAAAACATGTTCTCGGGCTGGGGGATTCGCACAATAGCCGTGAGCGAGTCGCGGTATAATCCAATGTCATATCATAATGGCTCGATCTGGCCGCACGACAACGCAATCATCGCTTATGGTTTGGCGCGCTATGGCCTGATGGAAGAAGCCGCTCAGGTGATGAAAGCGGTTTTCGACACAGCCATTCAAGCCGATAATTTCAGGCTTCCCGAACTATTTTGCGGTTTTGACAGGATCAAAGGCCAAATACCAACATCCTATCCTGTCGCATGTTCTCCACAAGCCTGGTCAGTCGGTTCGCTTTTCCTGTTGATCCAGGCATGTTTGGGAATGCGGATCGAGGCGGCAAAAAACACAATCACATTTTGCCACCCTGTGCTGCCATCATTCATTAGAGATATCACGATCTCCAACTTAAAGATCAATAACAGGCTCATTGCGCTGCAGATCAGAAAACAGAATGATGGAATTGACGTGTCGCTGCTGAGCGGAAGCGATATTAACGTAGAAGTGATCGCAAAACCCATCGTTGAAAACGTTACGATCTTGTAAAAGAGATTCTTTCGACAAACTGCATAACTGATCGCTGTAGTCCGGTCACATGGGTTCCTGCGAAATTGCGTTGCCCTTGCCATGTTTTTCAAATTCATTGCTCTGGCGACATGAAGCGACACTCGACTGCGCAACAGGTCAATCACCGTCACAGATGCCGTGGCGCGTTATCAAACAGATATCTTCATACATCAAAAAAACAAACCCATGGATATCCTGTTCATTGAAGGCACTGACGACACACCTGAAGTGAGGCTCGATAAAAAGAACGGCATCTTTGAAATTTCGGGACGGTCATTACCGGAAGACTCGGTCGACTTTTTTGGCCCTGTCATGGATTGGCTGAAAGTTTATCGCCACGAGCCGAATCCCTCAACGAATTTTGTTATCAAGCTCGATTACATGAACACCGCTTCGTCTAAACTCATCCAGGACATTCTGCTTGCGCTTCAAAACATTCCGGGCGCAAGAGTGATGTGGTATTTCCAGGAAGATGACGAGGATATGGAGAACACGGGGCAGGAGTACTCGGAGTTCGTGAAGATCCCGTTTGAGTTCAGAACCTATTAATTTTTTCCGTGATTACCAGGTAAGAAAACTCTCATCATTGCATAGAAAGTAATGGCCACGCATTTTAGGGTTTAAGGCCTGGCATGTATATTTGATTTTTAAAACCCTCCAGCGTGCGTTATTTTTTAGTAGTTGTTGCACTTGTTCTCAGCCTTGCGCAATGTGCCGAATTTGAAGACAACTTCGTAGCCGTCAGTGAAGAGCCACTAGCATCTCTTGACGGTTTCTTATTGAAAGATGGTGCGGGGCATATACTGGCGGATACTTTTCAAATCTACGGGCCCAAATCGGAGATCAGTTTCGGGCTCAACGCAAACCAGATCTATACGATTTCAGTAAGGGTATCCGTCAATGGACGTGTGCTCACAACCGTTTCAGATACCAATGGTACTTTCATTCTCGATGCAGATCTTTACCCGGACGGAGTTCATGAGATCAAGTTCGAGATCACGACTAACACCGGAACCGGAAGTCTCGCTGACATGTTGTCGGCCGAGCTGATCCGATGGACAATTCTCCGTCACTTTTCGATTGAATCTGTCCCTGCTAAAGCAAACAAGATCACAAGCACATCAGCATATGGCGGAAGACTGAAGATAGAATGGGAAGATGATCCCTTATCCCAGAAAAAACTTAGATTCAACTATACGAGCCTCAACAAGTCCTGGGAGGTTGCTGTTTCAGACCCATCACAAACGTCATACATCGATGATCGTTATGTTGGCGGAGACATGAGTATTGCCTTAGTAACGATGGGTACGCGGTCAACGGATCCCGTAGCAACAACTTCCCTCAAGATCAACCTTGATAAGCCAGTCATTGCAGAATCCACCACCGATGGCTACGGCAAGATCACGTTGAAATGGAACAGGTCTCAATTCTTCAACAATGTTTCAGCGTATTCGCTTCTGCATGACGGCAATCTATTGTTCACCAGTACCGCTCTTGACACAGTTGCAATAACAGATCAAATCCCTTTCTGGGGACCGGAGAGTGTTGAACTCCGAACGTATTCAAAAGGTCTCGCGGATGGTAACGATACGCCAAACCTTCGCACAAGTCAATCTGTAACGGTTGGAGTTACGCTCCTGGATTTTCTTAATGGTATGGTGCATGCTCCACTCGCTCCGGAAAAAGGATTTCGGATCAACGCATCCACGGACCAGGTGTATGTGCTCAATGGCGATATGGTTGAAGCAAAATTTTCTATTCCCCTGAGCACAAGTTTTGCGCCATGCGTTATAGCGTCCGATGGTTCAGCCATTTATTATGCCGATGCCGGAAAGGTGAGAAGGGTAGATCGATCGGGAGTGATAACTGTAATTCTCGACACGAACTCCATCTACGGTCAAACTTTGTCAATGAGCGCGCTAACACTGGGTGCCGATCGTTACCTGAGCTTTAACAGCAGTGGTAAAACGTACATGTTCGACATCGTCAACCAATTGAAAGTCTTCGATCGTCCGGCAGTAACATCCACTCTATATCAAACAACGGACGGAAATTTCCTGATCGAGAAATTGTCGAACTTGAAGATGAACGTGCACACTTTGTCAGGAGGGCAAATCCAGTCAACGGCAGTCATTGATATGCCTGCATCAAGCGTTTTTATTGACGTACTGGATGGTAACAAGATTGTCGGGATAGAACCGCGCAGCATTCATACTTATGACCCTTACTCCGGACAGCAATCACAAAAATCGATCGGCAACAGTGACCTGATCTATGGAAGCCGATATGTGTATGATAACATGACAGGGCTTGCCGGCACCGAGTACCTTGACTATTTCATTGTCGTTGACACTCGCAAAGGTGAGATACTTCGAAAAATATTTGTCTCTCGAAATACAAATGAATTTATGCTTTACAGCGGAGCAATATATGTGTACAGCAGAAAACTCGATCTTAAACTCTAGAACATGAACCGACTCATCACAGTCCTCTTCGTGCTCAGCGCTGTCACCACATCAGCCCAACGCCTTGGTGTTGAAATCAAGAGTGGTTATTCCACCTATTCGATGCATCAGCTTCGGGAATTTCAACGCCTTCAAACCACAACACCGTTGCCGTTGAAGGTAACTAACGACTTCGAAGGAAGTATCAACGGAGGATTTAACATTTATTATCGCTTCCGGGAAGAGGTTGAAACCGGAATTGACTTTTCGCACCACAAAGCATTGGGTCGCGTGCAATATCGCGACTACTCCGGCCAGATTGGAATTGATCAAACTGCAGTTGCAAATGCGGTTAGCATGTTTACACGCGCAAATCTTTGGCAGGCCAAGCGTTTTTCTTTGAAAGCATCCGTTGGTCTCGGGTTATGGTTTACCACTGTCACATTCAAACAATATTTGTCGCTCGGAGATGACTGGGACATCACAGAGCTCTCCGTTGTGGCAAACAATATCGGTGTAATGGGAGGGCTTGAACCCGTCTATCATTTTAACGATATTCTTTATATGGGACTTAAAGTAGGCGGCATGGCAGAAGTAGCGCGACCACTTCATATTAAAAATCAACGCGATGCCATACTCCAGGATTCTAACGGAGACGAAGTTCACGCGCATTGGGCCGGACTGCGAACAGAATTCTATCTTGGCGTCCGCCTACCCGGAACATAACCTCTGCGTTCGTTTCCACCTGTTCCGCATTTTATCCTGATAAGGATTTGTGCTAAACATCTTTTGCCGAACGATCGGAGATACGCTCACCTGACAAAAGATATAAGCAGAAAGCACTTATGGCCATCACCGTATCACGCACAGCAACATCAAAGTACTGGCCAGTCATCAACAAATTTACGGCAATACCCAACAGCCATAAACAAACGATGATGCTTCCCAGCCGTGGCTTGATCAATACCAGTATTCCTGCCACAATCTCGATCACTCCAACAATCTGCATGAAGGTATCAGGGGAGAATGGCAGCACCTGAGCTACTGCTGGCGCGAGATACTTTGTCCAGTCGGTCAAAAGATGCATAAATTTATCAGCACCGGCTACGATCGGCACAAGGCCAAATGTCCACCGCAGTATCGCTGTAACATGCTCGGTTGCGCTAACTGCTGCCGGAGACTGGTGGGCATAATTCGTTGATATTGTTGCCATAACATTCAATCATTAACACTTCTAAGTTCGATAAACATCATACCGCGCCCCATGGCCGGAGACTCAGGCATGAAATTGTTTTATATGGGACAAACTTTACACTTATGGAAGCAACTGATAGATCGACATCACCGGTACCGAAAGGATTTCATAATGTTACACCATATCTTGTCGTAGATGGCGCTGCTGAACTGATCGAATTCCTTCAGCGTGCGTTTGACGCAAAACAAACTTTCCGGATGGATGATGATAACGGGCGTATTACCCATGCCACGGTCACCATCGGAGATTCAGCATTGATGATCTCCGACACGATGGACGGCATGTCGCCACAAAACGCGATGCTCTACCTGTACCTGGACCATGTTGACGATGTTTTCGCTCGTGCAGTAAATGCCAACGCAGCGGTTGCTCAGGAGCTGAAAGATCAATTCTACGGAGATCGTACGGGAGCTGTTAAAGACCGTTGGGGCAACACATGGTGGATAGCCACGCATGTTGAAGAAGTTGACCCGGCTGAACTGAAAGCTCGCGCAAAAGTGGAGTACGAGAGGCGCAAAGGCCAGCCGCATTCAGTTCATTAGCCGCGAAACTAAATAGCAGCAGACAAACCAAACGCTTGTTAATTCATTTTCACTCGTTATCATTGCGAAAACCGAATTGACAAATGTTCAAATCTATTTTAGCCCTCGCACTGCTCGCGGTCAGCAGCCTGCAGGTTTTGTCTCAAGACCTCCATTCACCCAGTAACAACTTCACGATGAATTTTGCATTGCGGCCTGGTGGTACGCCAACGTACCGGCTGGTGTACAAGGGTAAGGAAGTAGT
>CBHROW010000332.1:0-6256 GCA_966080355.1 uncultured Chryseosolibacter sp. | reverse complement strand
AATTGGATATGACCATTGCACCGAGAACACATACTTCTCTCCACTCTTGATAGGGGTCGGAAGATCGACTCGCATCATGGTGCGATTCACTGTCACGGGAAGGTCTTTTCCAGCGGCATCCTTTACTGAGGCGATCGTATACCCAGCGGGAAACTCAACTGCTCTTGTCAAATACTGCATGTGCAGCGTTGTCAGCGAGTCGCGCACAGGTCCGAAATAATTTCCGAAATCTTCGCTTTCCTTTTTGTTGACATTCTGATCGAGCTGCAGCCAGATGAAGCTGAGATTTTCAGGAGAGTTGTTATGATATGTGATGGTTTCTTTTCCCGTCAGGATATTCTTTGCTTCATCAATTTCCGCATCGATCACATAGTCTGCGCGTTGTTGCCAGTATTTTGAACCCGGAGTTCCCGAACCGGTTCGATATTCATTGGGAGTCGGCAGCATTTGGTCGAGTTGTTCGAACTTGCCCTGCCATTTCTTTTTTTCCTGCGCCAGCATCACAACCGGCACCATCATTAAAAACAATAGTATCTTTTTCATAAGGGACTGTTTCAATCTTTGCCAGCGAAGATCGCATTAAAAAAGAAAAAAGCCACTCCGTTGGTCAAAGTGGCTTTTGGTATCGATTCTACGGTGTCGTTCACCTCATCCCGGCCCTTCTCCTGGAGGAGAAGGGAGCATCGGAATTCAAACGATTTTAAGATAACTCATACTGAAGGTGCATTCTAATCATTTAGAACCAGTCATCCCTCTCCTTCGGGAGAGGGATTGAGGGTGAGGTGATCTAAACAGCAGCAAAGGGGTCTGCGTCAATTCGTCTTCTTAAACTGGTCGAACTTCGACTCTGTAGGCTTCTTCGGGAACACATTGTTCTTCGCCTCGATGTCTGCTAATTCTGAGTTCGGATCAACAACGATGTTAGTAACCTCTTTGTCTTTGATGAAGACTTTGTTCACTTCGTTCTCGTTGGTTCTCCAGATCTCAGCAGGAATGCGTTCGATCTCCTTCGAGCCGTCTTTGTACGTCCATTCGATCACGATCGGAGTTACAAGTCCACCGACATTCTTGAATTTCACCTGGTAGATGTTTTTGCCTTCGAGTTTCTTGCGAATGCCATTATCGTCAACGCGGCTTTGGAACTCTCCGTAGAACTGCTCCGGTGTATTGATCAAGGTGAACTCCTGGGGTCCGGCACTGAAGTCCGTTGCTGTATTGTCGCCTTTTCCGGCTGCGAGATCACCGCTCTTCACTTTCACATCTTTCTTTTCAGGATCTGCTTTCTCCGACTTCAACCTGAACCATTTTACATCGCTGAGCTCTACATCGACATTGTCTGTTCCATAGAACCAACCTCTCCAGAACCAATCGAGGTCAACCGCGGAGGCATCTTCCATCGTGCGGAAGAAGTCGGCAGGTTTCGGATGCTTGAACGCCCAACGGGTCGCATATTCTTTGAAAGCTTTATCGAACAGTGCCGGACCCATCACAGTTTCACGCAACAATGTAAGTGCAGCTGATGGCTTTGAGTAACCGTTGTTTCCAAATTCCATGCCTCGAATGTTGTCTGAACTTGTCATCAACGGACGCATTTGCGCTTTATCGCCCTTCATGTAGTTTACGATCGTCTTAGGGGTTCCACGCATGTAGTTCAATTCAGGGTAGCGCTCTTGCAATGTTTCTTTGTCGAGGAATGAATTCAAACCTTCGTCCATCCAGGTCCACTGACGTTCGTCATTGTTCACGATCATCGGGAAGAAGTTGTGACCTACTTCGTGGATAATCACGTGAACCATACCGATCAATGTTTGCTGCGAATATGTTCCATCTTTATTCGGACGACCGCCATTGAAGCAGATCATCGGATACTCCATGCCTTGATTTGCCGTGTGCACTGAATACGCTACAGGATACGGATAATCGATCGTGCGCTTGGAGTAAACTTCAAGACAGTTTTTGATTGCCCTGGTAGACTCCTTGCCCCAAAGCGGATTTCCTTCTTTCGGATACAACGACATCGCGAGCGGAGTTTTCTCTCCAACCTTTACGGCCATCGCGTCCCAGATGAATTTACGTGAAGAGACGAATGCAAAATCGCGAACGTTCTCGGCAGCAAATTCCCATGTCTTCTTCGTAGTAGCTTTTGTTTTTTCTTTTTGCGTTGCTTCTTCCTGCGATACGATCACTACAGGCTGATCGTAAGTCTTTTTAGCTTTTTCATATTTGGCGATCTGATCTTTCGTCAACACATCATTGATGTTTTGGATCGTACCAGTTGCGCCAACGATGTGATCCGAAGGCACCGTGATCTTTACCCGGTAATTTCCGAACACCAGCGCAAACTCACCCTGGCCGAGGAACTGCTTGTTTTGCCAGCCTTCGTAGTCGTCAAACACGCACATTCTTGGGAACCATTGCGCGAAGGTGTAAATGTAATTGCCGTCTTCAGGGAAATATTCATATCCGCCACGACCGTTGAACACTTGGCGGTCGTATTCTGTGTATGACCAATCAACGGAGAAAACAAACTTCTCACCAGTCTTCAACGGTGCAGGCAGATCAAGACGCATCATTGTTTTGTTGATGGTATACGCCAGATTTTTTCCGGCTGCATCTTTTACTGACTTCATGGTGTAGCCGCCTTTGTAATCAGAAACTGTGACACCTGAAACATATCCAAGGAATCCTGCAGGAACTGAGTCGCGCACCGTACCTGTGTTGGTTTGATCCGTCATGCTTTCCGCACCGAAAATATTCTGATCGAGCTGAAGCCAGAGGAACGACAGGGGTTCGGGTGCATTGTTGTAGTAAGTGATGGTTTCGGATCCTGTCAGCAAATGCGTGTTGTCATCAACCTCAACGTTGATCACATAGTCTGCCCGCTGTTGCCAATAGTTGGGCCCGGGAGCTCCGGATCCAGATCGATAGCTGTTTGGTGTGGGAAGGATCTCTCCCAATTGCTCAAATTTTCCTTTCCAGGCTTGTTGTTGCGGAGCGGGTTGAGTTTGCGCGAACGCACTCATGGTCAACGCAGCCATAGCGAGAAAGGCAGCAATTCGTTTTACGATTTTCATAGGTTATTGAATTAACAGAAAAACAAAAGTGCCGTAAAAATACGGCACTCCAAAAATTTTTTACAGGAATGAATACCCTCGCTGGAGGGATCAGTTATTTTTCTTCTTAAACTCGTCAAACTTCGACTCTTTTTCCACCTTAGGAAATACGTTATCGTCTGTATTTATATCAGTGGTCTCTGCTTTGGGGTCAAGCACAACTGATGCAACTTCCTTCTCTTTCACAAACACTTTACTGAATTTACTTTCATTCGTTCTCCATACTTCAGCCGGAATGCGCTCAACTTCTTTCGAACCGTCCTTGTAAGTCCATTCGATGATTACGGGCATCACAAGTCCGCCTTTGTTCGAGAGCGTCACCTCATAGATGTTCTTATTCTGAAGTTTCGCCATGATCGCTTTATCGTCAATGCGGCTGGTAAACTCACCGTAGAACTGGGGATTGGTTTCGATCAGACTGAACTCTTCCGGGCCATTGTTGAAGTTGTCGTATTTTTTTTCATTTGAAGTGCCCGATGCCAGATCACCTTTCTTTGTTTTCAGGTTTTTGTTCTCGATGTTGGATTGCTCGTTGCGAAGTTTGAACCACTTCACCTGGTCAAGGCTTTGATCAACATTGTCGGTGGTATAGAACCAGCCTTTCCAGAACCAGTCGAGATCGACCGCGGAGGCATCTTCCATCGTGCGGAAGAAGTCAGCAGGTTTAGGATGTTTGAACGCCCAACGCTGAGCATATTCTTTGAAAGATTTGTCGAACAGTTCGCGACCCATTACAGTTTCGCGGAGAATATCGAGCGCGGTTGCCGCTTTTGCATATTGTTCGGGACCGAGTAAAATTACCTGTTCGGGGTTCGACATCAACGGTCTTTTCTTTTCAGGATCGCCTTTCATGTACTTCACTAGGCCTGCAGGAGAGTCGCTGCTCCAGTCGATATCGGGATAACGTTCGCGCTCCGTGAGGTTTTCAACAAAGCTGTTGATACCTTCGTCCATCCAGGTAGTTTGACGCTCATCGTTATTGATGATCATCGGGAAGAAGTTGTGACCGACCTCGTGGATCACTACACCGATCATTCCTTTGCGTGTTTGCGGAGGGATTGTTCCGTCAGGTTTCGGGCGACCGAAGTTGAAACAGATCATAGGATATTCCATACCGATGCTTGCTGTGTGAACAGACTGCGCAACGGGGTAAGGATAATCGATTGTCATACGGGAATAAACTTCCAATGTGTTTTTCACAGCTTTTGTCGACTCAGCTTCCCAGAGTGGATTGCCTTCTTTCGGATAGAACGACATGGCAAGCGGAGTTTTCGAACCGATCTTCACTGCCTGCGCATCCCATATGAATTTACGTGAGCTTGCAAATGCGAAGTCGCGAACGTTGTCGGCCTGAAATTCCCACGTTTTCTTCTGCTTCGATTTTGTTTTTTCTTTCGCGGTAGCTTCAGCTTGTGTAACAATGATCATAGGCTTGTCGAAAGAAGTTTTCGCTTTTTCGAAGCGGTCGATCTCGGTTTTGGTAAGAACATCCTGCGGGTTTTTCAATACTCCGGATGCTGCGATGATGTGATCGGAAGGAACTGTGATCTTCACTTTATAATCTCCGAAGGGGAGTGTGAATTCACCGCGGCCGAGGAATTGCTTGTTCTGCCATCCTTCGTAGTCATCGTAAACGCACATTCTGGGAAAGAACTGGGCGATGGTGTAGATGTAATTCCCGTCAGCAGGAAAATACTCCAATCCGCTGCGCTGACCGAAGACGCTGCGGTCTACGATGTTGAAATTCCATTCGATGTTGAACGAATATTTTTCACCAGGCTTCAGCGGCTGCGGAAGATCGACACGCATCATCGTGTTGTTGATCGTATAGGTCAATGCCTTGCCTGTCGCGTCTTTCACGCTCTTGATGTTATGGCCAGCTTTGAAATCAGAAACCCGAGTTGCATAAAGTTTCGCAGCTGCGGAGTCAACCACGGTGCCAGTGCCGGTTGACGCGAGCGTGTTGTTTTCGGAAAGGATATTCTGATCGAGCTGCAGCCAGAGATATTGCAAAACGTCAGGTGAATTATTGTGATAGGTGATGGTCTCGCTTCCGCTGATGCTTTGGTTGTCATCATTGAGTTCGATGGCCATGTTGTAGTCGGCTTTCTGCTGCCAATATCGCGGCCCTGGAGCTCCTGAGCCGGTGCGGTATTCATTCGGTGTTGGCAAAGTCTGATCCAGCTGTTCAAACTTTCCCTGCCATTTCGCCTGCTGTTGCTGCGCGGTGGCAACTCCAAAGGCGCATAGGAAAACAATGACGACAATTCGTTTCATACGATATGTTAGGTTAATTGAAGGTTGCGTTTACCAGAAGATCTTGTCTTTTATCAGGATTAGGGCAATTCCAGCAACCGCGGATGAGATGACAAGCTTCCAATCCCTGCGGCTGACATTAAAAATATCGACTAATATAAACCCTGCGATGAGAAAGAGTACAACAATAATTATTTGGCCAAACTCTAATCCGATGTTAAAGGCAAAAAGCTGGGATACGATGTTCTTGTCGCGGCCAAGTATTCCCTTCAGGTAATTCGAAAACCCCAGCCCGTGGATCAAGCCGAAGAACAAGGCATAAAAGTAGTTTATTTGCATCGGCCGGCCGTGGATGTTGTCTTCGTTCTTAAAAAGATTCGAAACAGCCGTTATGAAAATTGTAACTGGAATAAGAAACTCGATCCATTCGGCTTTTACTTCTACCACACGGAACGTTGAAAGGGCAAGCGTTACCGAGTGACCGATGGTAAAAGCTGTTACAAGCACTAATACTTTTTTCCAATCGCGGAGTTGATATAAGGCGCATAGTGCTATGACAAATAGAATATGATCGTAGCCGTTTGCATAGTCGAGAATATGATCTCTGCCGACATCAAAATAAATTCTAAACTGACTCATATCTTTTCAGGACGCCAATAATACGGCTTTATTCCAAGACAGAATTTCAAATTTGAAATTTTAAATTTGAAGCTGGATGATGAAACAACGCTCAGAGCAGCCTCGTTCCTTTTTCATTCGGGGTACGATCGTTGTGCGCAAGTAGTCAAAATGTAAAAATTTCAAATGTCAGATTACTAGTGTCCGGGGAAAATTTGGGATCGAAAAAAATCTTCGAATTTGATTTACGTTGAGACATTTTAGTGCAG
>CBHROW010000331.1:0-6286 GCA_966080355.1 uncultured Chryseosolibacter sp. | reverse complement strand
AACACTCCACGGGTAGTGTCCTCCGGATAGTACATCTTGTCGATGATCTCCCTCCACTTCTTCGTCTCCTCTCCCTCTTTCAAATTTGCTTTTGCAACAATCTCTTTGAAACGTGCCGGGTTGTCTTTCTTTACAAAGTCGACTGCTTTCAGTGTATAGTCGAGTGTCCACGTGGCGAACGTGTTGGTGTACCAGTTGTTATTAACGTTGTTCTCGTATTCATTCGGCCCGGTCACACCCAGCATCACGTACTTGTTGCGGCTTGATGAGTAGTTCACGCGTTGTGCCCAGAATCTCGCGATGCCGATCAGTACTTCAAGTCCATGCTCACTGAGATATTTTTCGTCTCCGGTGTAACGAACGTAATCGAAGATCGCGTAGGCAATCGCTCCGTTGCGATGGATCTCCTCGAAAGTAATTTCCCATTCGTTGTGACACTCTTCGCCATTCATCGTCACCATGGGGTAAAGCGCTGCGCCATCCGTGAAGCCGAGCTTTTGCGCATTCTCTATGGCTTTCTGCAGTTGTTTGTGGCGATAGACGAGCAGGTTGCGCGCAACTTTTTGCTCGGCAGTTCCCAGATAGAAAGGAAGGCAATATGCTTCGGTGTCCCAGTAGGTGCTTCCGCCATATTTTTCACCGGTGAATCCTTTGGGGCCGATGTTCAATCGCTCGTCTTCACCGGTATAAGTTTGTGTGAGGTGGAAAATATTGAATCGAATTCCCTGTTGAGCCGCAGCGTCACCTTCGATGGTGATATCACACTCCTCCCACTTATGCGCCCAAACCTTTTGATGCTCTTCGAACAGCTGGTCAAAGCCTTTTGCAGATGCTTCATCGAGCACTTTCTTACAGTGCGCCACAAGTTGGTCTTTGGGATGATTTTCAGACGAGAGGATAGCACCGTATTTATAGATGACGGCTTCTTTGCCTGCATTCAATTCAAGCTGTACAACGTTCCCTGCGAATTTTTCACGCATCTCCATATTGATGCGGTCGAAGCTCGCAGCTTTGCCATCAACTTCAATGCTGTAGCGCATTCCGGTCGTAACATGAAAAAACGTTTTCTTCGTCTGTGCTGTTACTATGGATTGTTTCTCGGTGGCTTCTTTGAAAACTTCTTCCCAGAATTTCTCATCATAGTTCGAATCTTTGTTCACTACGTCAGCATCCACATAAATTGAAAGAACAGCTTTAGCGGAAAAATTCAAAGGCGTTATGCTGTAACGGATCGCCCCGATCTGACCGTGCGCCATGCTGCAAAACCGTTTCGATTCAATTCTTACTTTCTTCCCGTCTGCAAGTGTTGCCGCAAAGCTTCTTGACAAAAGGCCAGTGCGCATGTCGAGAACACGCTTGAAATCTTCGGTCTTGCATTTGGCAATATCGAGCTTGTGGTTGTCTATGCTGATGTGAATTCCGATCCAGTTCGGAGCGTTGAGGACTTTCGCAAAGTATTCAGGGTAACCGTTCTTCCACCAACCTACCCGTGTCTTATCCGGATAGTAGACTCCGGCTACATAACTTCCTTGATGGGTATCGCCGGAATAAGTTTCTTCAAAATTCGCGCGCTGCCCCATCCGTCCATTACCGATGCTGAAGATACTTTCCGAGATCTGGTTGTAATGCGGGTTGAAACCTTCTTCGATGATCTGCCACTCGTGTGGCTTCAGATAGTTTTTCATAGCGCCTTCGGTTGTCTGCGTTTTTCAGCTTTCTAATTTCTGATTAATTCCAGTTCATGCAATGATGCGATCTTAAAATCTCCCGTTCTGGCGATGACCATGTCTGCCTTGCCGAGCTGATCTGCTGCTCCTACTCCTACACATTTCATTCCCGCAGCCAGTGCTGCTTCAACGCCAGCCTCCGCATCTTCAAATACCACGCAGTCTTTGGGATCGACAGCGAGTCTGCTGGCAGCAAGAAGGAAGATCTCGGGATGAGGTTTTGAATGGGTGATCATGGTACCATCCACCACGGTATCGAATTCGTTTTGAATGTGAAGTAATTGGATCACGGTCTTTGCATTCTTGCTGCTGGACGCGAGCGAGATTTTGATCCCTTTCGACCGCAGTTCCGAGAGCAGCGTTTTCACTCCAGGAAAGATCTCTTCAGGAGCCATGCGTTCGAGATAATCCACAAACCATGAATTCTTCTTGTTTGCCAGATTCTCTTTTTCATGCTCGCTCATCGAGATGCCACCGAGGCCGAGAATGATCTCCAGTGAATGCATCCTGCTTACGCCTTTCAATCGCTCATTTTCTTTTTCCGTGAGATCGATGTTGAGCTCTTTGGCGAGCCGTCTCCACGCCAGAAAATGATAATGGGCAGTATCCACAATTACTCCATCAAGGTCGAAAATGCAAGCTTTAATCACGAGTCAAAAATTGAATGTTGAAACCGGCTTTATGGCCAGTACGCGTTTTTTAAAATAGCGTCAAAAATATGTCTCCTTGATGATTTTGTTCGTCTCTTCGAGCGATTTAAATACCGCAAACGTTTTCCCTTGCGTTCTCAACGCGCCAAGGGCATTGCCATAACGCACTGCGCCCACATAGTCCTTTGGATTTTGTAACAATCCGAACCCAACACCACCCGCGAATGAATCGCCACAGCCGGTGGTATCGATCACATGATCGACTTTCACAGCGGGCACCATTTCTTCTATCATCTTATTGCGCTTCATATAGTAGACCATGCAACCCCTCGAATCCATGGTAATGGCAACGCATTTCACACCTTTGCTCAAACAATGCTCCGCAAAAACACGCATGTCATCTGCGGTGATCTCCTGCGAAAAGTCCTGGCTTTCATATTCCTTCTTGAACCACGATGCCTGTGCTTCTTCGATATTCATTTTCAGTACATCGATATACGGCAGCCACTGATCACGATCGACCCAAAACTTGCGCATGCGCTCTCCGTTGAACAGGCATGCCGTTGTGGGCCCGTGCGCATCGAAGATCACCACACCCTTCGCTTTTTTCTTTTTCAGGAATTGCAGCGTCTCGATGGAGATCTCATAGTCGCTGATGGGAATGAATACAAAGGCATCGCAGTTCAGCAAATTGCGCATGTCTTTCGGCACGATCGGGTCCATAAAACCAGTCTGCCGCTCCAGGCGATTGTTCACATCGACAAAACGCAGGCTGATGATGTCGCCCTGATCATTCTCGGAAGTGACGTGGTTGAGGTTGATGCCGTGATAACCTTTGAAGACTTCGCGCACGTTGTCGAGGTCGACCCTGCGCACGTGGCAGACAGGGATGATCTCGATCTTCTTTCCCGCCATGGTCGACAAAGCAATGACCGGGTGCGTAACACATCCCCACTTCTGAATGAGATCACCCTGGTGCGTAACAATATGATCTCTTGGAATCGGGCCGATGATTGCAATTCGCTTCATAAAGGTCGTTTAGTCGTTCACGAGAAATGCAGCTCCGAACACGCCACCACTGTCGCCCAGCGCGGGTCTTACGATAGGCGTATCCAGTGAGTGATTGAAAACATATTTTTTTACTGCGTCACGTCCGCGATCATAAAGCAGATCGATATTACCAACACCTCCACCGATAACGATCACATCCGGGTCGAGGATATTGATGACCACGCTCAAAGCAAGGCCGTAATATTCGATGAGGCGCTGAATTGTTTTTTGCGCAGTGGGATCGACCTTCGACTCAGCCAGGGCAACAATATCCTTCAGTGGCTTCCGGTTACCGGTTTCATTGAAATAATATCGCTCCAACGCAGGGCCCGAGATCACATTTTCAACACATCCGGATTTTCCGCAATAGCACGGACCACCAGATTCATGAAGGAAGTTGTGGCCCCACTCGCCAGCGATACCGTGAAGGCCAATGATGGGTTTGCCATCAACCACGATCCCTCCTCCTACACCCGTGCCCATGATCACACCGAACACCACGCGCGCATCGGGAAAATTCTCTTTTACAACACCGAGCTTGGTTTCTGCAAGCGCAAAACAATCTGCATCGTTGGCAAACTCGAGCTTCACGCCCAGCAATTTCTCGAGATCCTTTTTCATCGGCTTGCCGTTCATGGCTACAGTGTTACAATTTTTCATCGTACCGAGCCTCGGATCATGAACCCCGGGTGTACCTACTCCGATCTTCTCCGCTTTATAACCCGCATGTTTCTTCATCAGGTCGACAAGCTTCTTGCATTGCCTGAGCATGTGGTCGTAACCCTGGTCTGACTCTGTGGGCACCCGCTCTCGAAAAAGCACTTCCGGATTCTCAGCCGACCTGAGAATCACACCTTCCATCTTCGTGCCACCCATGTCTATTCCCCACAGGTGCTTTTCTTCTTCATTATGCTTTTTCTGTTTTGCCATGTCTTCACTTCAAATTACAAATATTTTTAAATCTGATGATCGGTCCGATATCAAATCCATGAGCTGTTTTTCCTGAACCGGGTTGCGTCTTCAACGAGCTTGTCGATGTCATCGAGCTGGCGTTTTACTTCAGTGTCTGTCCATCCCAGCTGTTGCTGAAAAAATGCAGCGACCTGAGTTTTATACCGGATCACTTTTCGCACTTCAAAGTATAACAATCCGGTTCTGCGCACAAAGAAATCTTCCAGGTTAGTGGCCATTTCGTGGTGAATGGCATGATCTGCTTCTGCCTTGAGCAAGGCCAGTTCCGCTTCTTCATCAGAGCTCATGGAGAGAAAGTGTTTCAGGATAGACTCGCTTTGCTTTCCGTAGGTTTCCACGAGGTAGCGACTGGTATAACCCGAAAGCGCATAGGCTTTGAGGCGATCGGCAATGGAATTGATGTAGGCCTTTACCTGTTTGTGATTATGGAATGAGTCTTCCGTGAGTTTGATCGAGCCCGTTGTGCAGGGTTTAAGCTGGCGATCGCTGAACGATTTTTTGATCACAAGATTGACAACGCGCTCTGCCATCTTGCGGTAGCCAGTAAGCTTCCCTCCTGCGATAGAAATAAGCCCTGTAGCCGATTCAAAAATTTCGTCTTTGCGCGACAGCTCTGAAGCCGATTTACCTTCCTCATGAATGAGCGGACGCAAACCTGCCCAACTCGATTCCACATGATCGATATCGATGCTGATGTTGGTGAAAGTTCCGTGAACACCTTTCAATAAATATTCCGCGTCTTTCCGTTCTGCTATTACGTGCTCTTTATCGCCCTCGAAATTCGTATCGGTGGTTCCGATATACGTAACCCGTCCTCGCGGAATGGCGAAGATCATTCGGCCATCTTCCACATCGAAATAGATCGCCTGGTGAATCGGAAATTGCTGATGCGGAACTACGATATGAACGCCTTTGGTGAGGTGAAGTCTTTTGCCCGTACGCGATTGGTTCAGCGTTCGCAGCTCATCGACCCATGGCCCGGCAGCGCTTACAACCACCGAGCCGGAAACTAAAAATCGCTCCGATAACCTTCGATCGAGCACTTGTACACCTGATATCTTTCCATCGGTGTAGGCAAAGTCTTTTACTTCCGCATAGTTGATGAGTATAGCGCCACGCCTGGCGGCAGTCTTGGCAATCTCGATGGTGAGACGTGCGTCATCCGTACGGTATTCGGCATAGATCGCGCCTCCTTTAACACCTTCGCGTTTAAGCAAGGGTTCGTAACGGAATGTCTGATTTCGCGTGAGCATCTTTCGTTGATCTTCGCGCTTGACGCCAGCAAGGAAATCGTAGATCTTCAATCCGATGCTGGTGAGCCAGTAACCCAGACCCCTGCGGTCGTAAAGTGGAAGAAGCATTTTTTCGGGAATGACGAGATGGGGCGCGAGGTTGTGAACTACTGCCCTTTCACTTCCCACTTCCTTTACCAGGCCGAATTCGAGTTGCTTTAAATACCGCAGACCACCGTGAATGAGTTTTGTGCTGCGACTGCTCGTGCCATAGGCAAAATCATGTTTCTCTAAGAGCGCGATCTTGAGTCCACGCGATGCAGCATCGAGTGCTATGCCGGCTCCGGTAATTCCGCCACCAATAATAATGAGATCGAACTTCTCAGTCTTGAGCTTTTCCAGAAGCTGAGTCCGTTGCAAAGCCGAGAAATTACGGTCGTTTTCCATCTAGTCGAAAAATAGGGAAAGTCGATCAGAACCGATCTGTTTTATTAAAAGTTTTGGTGTAGGGTTCAACTTAAGTCATAATTTCACCATTTAACGACCCAGGCTAAAACTATTCAGCGGGTTAGTGTATCTTCACGCAAACCAACCCTCTTTCCATGAAAAGTTTAATCTTAGCCCTAATCTTAGTCGGGGAATTTTCAGCGGCAAT
>CBHROW010000330.1:0-6289 GCA_966080355.1 uncultured Chryseosolibacter sp. | reverse complement strand
CTTTATCGGAGATCTGAGCCGGAGCGAAAAGGTATTCGACCAGATTGTGAACCGGATGGAAAACCATTTCAACCACTGGGAAAGTTTTGATCTCACCGGAAACGCTTCGCGCAACGATCACGGAGATTTCTTTATCGAAGTCGATCAGTTTTTCGAGTAGGCCTGGGGCATCGAATGCTTTCGTCAGATCCTTTTCATCGCGAAGCATCTGAACACCTCTGCCATCGTATCCCTCTTTGCCAAGTTTGTTTACGGCTGGAAGAAATGCCTTCTGTTGTCTGACAGCTTCCGCATTTTCCGTGAGGATGAAATCAGCCGTTGGGATCTGATGGTCTCTGTAAAAAGTTTTTTGAATGCGTTTGTCTTGGATTAGTTCGATGACCTCGGGTTGGGGATAGACCTTTTTGCCCATGCGCACAAGTTCTTTCAGCGCTTTTGTGTTCACGTTTTCGATCTCAATCGTGATCACATCGCACCCCTTTCCGAACTTCATAACCGTGTCGAAATCGGTGAGCTTACCGTGGTGGAATTCCGCTAACGAATGACAAGGTGCGGAGGCATCCGGATCGAGGACAGCGAAGGGAATATTGAAGTCGATGCCCGATTGAATGAGCATACGGCCGAGCTGACCTCCACCGAGGATACCCAGCTTGAAATTCTGATTGAATGAACCTGCCAAAATAAATTATTTGTGTGCGAAATTAGCCATGGTGTTGATATCCCGAAAGGATCACAAGTTATTTCCGGCCGGTCGGCAATGAAACGCTAACGATCTGATCGCCCACCTCGAGTTGATGCACGGCCTCCATTCCTTCGATTACCTCAGCGAAGATCGTATACCTGCCATCGAGGTGCGGTGTTGGCGAATGTGTAATGAACCACTGCGTGCCCTCGGTGTCTTTCCCTGCCGAAGCCATTCCTACGCTACCGGTCTTATATTTCCGTTCGGAAAACTCGGAACGGATTGAATAATCTTCTCCACCAAAACCATCGCCACGCGGGCAGCCACCCTGCGCTACAAAGTTGGGTACTACACGATGAAAGAATTTTCCATCAAAATAACCACGCTTGGCAAGCTGAATAAAATTAAGAACCGAACCAGGCGCTTCGTCAACCAGCATTCTCATCGTGATCTTTCCTTTCGTGGTGAGTATTTCAATGTTATAGTCCGAAGAGATCTCTTTCACGTCATTCCAGGCTATAGGATGGTTGTAATCGTTCTTCAAGTTATTCACAAACTTACGGTGTTCGAAATGTGCGATTGCCGCTTCAAGCGATTGAAGGATCTCATTGTCTTTTGGCAACGACAAGTTGCTTTTTGCGGTAGTGAGGAATGTATAATCCTTTATCGTGTTGCGATAACCGAGCGTGGAATCTGCCAGGGCTTGCGAGAACGATGCAATGACGGCAGCATCACCTTTTAATATTTCCTTCGCGTAGATGTCCGCGAATTTTGTCTTCCATTCAGGCTTAAAACCTTTGTTGTAATTGATGGCAACGATCGCGTCAGCCGCTGAAGATCTGACGATTGGCGTATCTGCAGCACTCAGCACATGTGCGATGAACTCGTAATTTTCCGGAATGTTTGAGAGTGCAGTGAGAATTCCAGCGCGGTGGTAAGGGCTGGTGGTCTGATCAAAACTCTTTTTGAGCTCGTCACTCAAGAACTTGTTGGCTTTTACTTTCAATACAGCGTCATAAAGCGTGGTTTGAACGCGCCAGTTCTTTTGCGCATCAGCTTTGTTTGCTACTTCAACCCACAACGCTTCGGTAATCGTTGATCTGATCGCTTCTGCGGATGCGATAGCAACATTTACATTCTTGTGATCCAGCGCTTTCAATAAATAATTTTTCGATCGCTCGAAGTGGAACGCGTGAAATGCTCTCACAGCGCTGATACGCACGCGATAATCCGAATCGCGGTTGAAAATTTTTTCAAGTGTTTGAAATGACGAATCGGTCAGTATTTTTCGCAAGGCAGAGGTTGCGGCCATGCGAACATCGGCTTGTTTATCGTCAAGAGCGCGGTCGGCTATCACAGAAAATGATGCGCTGATCTTTTTCGCTCCCCTGGCAAAGAAGTGAGCAGCGCCCAGTCGAGCTTGCGAATTTCCATTTTTCAGAATGGCTGCCGCCAAAGCATTTTTAGTGCTGTCAACCGCACCATTGAGCCCAGCGCGATACAATGACCACGCAATGGAAGTCGTATGGTAGGCGGTATCGATTTCAAGGCCCCACCTTTTTGCGACTTTTCCGTAAGCTTCGATGATCTCGTCTCGCACTTCGAGATCTTTTTCATTTTTTAGGGCAGATGTGAGTGCAGTTTCACTTTCACGACACCGCGTTTGGCCCAATGCGAAAGCAGCGGCTTTTCGAACGTCTGCATTTGTATCGTTTGAAAGTAAGTCAGCGATGCCTTCTACCACGGTAGAATCCTGAACAGATCCAAATGCGAGCACGGCATTCCGTCTCACTGCAGCATCATCATCCTTTAAGTATAATTGCAAACTATCTGAGGATCGTTTGTCCTGTAGGTCCGCAATCCTGATGTATATTTCATTTTTGGCAAAACGATTTACGGCATTGTCTTTATGGCAGCTCGTGAGGATAACAATTGACAATGCGAAAAGGAGAACTTTTTTCATGATTATAACAGAGAAGGGGTTACAAGTGCTTTATTGACGACATCCTGAAAATCGATGCCGGCTTTCTTTATCGAGTATAGGAGCAAACGAATTTCTTTGACATGCACGCGGCCGTCAACCTCCGAAAGTTTATAGAGGATGACGAACACCTTGAGCTTTTCTTCGTGCGAACAGCGATTTAGTGCCTCCATTCCATCTTGAAAAATATCGCGTTCGTTGCGGCCTGCAATATGCGCGGTAAATTCGCGAAAGAATTCGTCAGAGATATTTTCGCGTTGACGGATGATCTTCAGCGCGTTTGTTTCAAGATTATCAATTGTTCCGTCCGCGCCAATGAGTAAATGTGTGAGGGCAAGCAAGCCGAACGGATAGGATTGATCCATGAGTTAAATATACGATCCTGATCGATTTTGAAAAGGCGTTGTGAGATAAAGCAAAGGCTTTTGGCCTAAGGCTAAGGCAAGTGTGGGCAAGATCGCCTTGCGCGCTATGTGTTGCCTCCGCGTGCAATTTCTTTTTAATCGATTCTGCACGTTCGTCTGGCACAACCTAGCTTATCGAAGTACCTGGTAGACGATGAATGCCGATAGATACGCCAGCGAAGTCAAGTAGCCAAGCTGCAACAAGGGCCATTTCCAACCTTTTGTTTCACGATACACGATGGCGAGGGTGCTCATGCACTGCATCGCGAAGGTATAGAAGATCAACAGTGAAAATCCGACTGCCGGGGTAAATCGCGGACCTCCTGTATCAGGATTGACTTCTGTTTTGAGTCGTTCTTTGATCGTGGCATCGTCATCTGCGTTTACCGAGCCAATGCTGTAGATCGTGGCAATGGTTCCAACAAAAACTTCACGCGCGGCAAATGACGTGATCAAGGCAATTCCAATCTTCCAATCGAATCCAAGTGGCTTGATCACTGGTTCGATGCCTTTGCCGATAATGCCTGCGTAAGAATGTTCAAGTTTGTAGGCAGCGACTTTGTCCTGAAAACCTTGCTCGGTCAGGCGTTGATTCGAAACATTTTCGAGAACATATTTTTCCGCGTTCTCTATGTTATCACCGGGCCCATAGCTTGCGAGCACCCAAAGAATGATCGAAATGGCCATGATCACTTTTCCTGCTTCCAGTACGAATGCTTTTGTTTTTTCAACGATGGTATAACCAACGTTCGACCATTTGGGTATCCGGTAGGGTGGTAATTCCATGATCAGGAAACTCCGTTCTTTCACGCGAATGAGAAGCTTCATCACATAAGCTGATACTATCGCAGCGATGAATCCAAGTAAATACAATCCCATCAAAGCCAAGCCCTGAAGATTGAAGAATCCAAAGGCGGTTTCATCCGGTACAATGAGTGCGATAAGAATAGTGAATACGGGAAGACGGGCGGAGCAGCTCATGAGTGGAGTGACAAAGATCGTGATCGTTCGTTCTTTCCAATTGTCGATAGTGCGCGTGGCCATGATCGCAGGAATTGCACATGCAACGCCCGACATCAATGGCACAACACTTTTTCCGTTCAACCCGAACTTACGCATGATCTTATCCATCAGAAATACAACCCGTGCCATATATCCTGATTCTTCGAGAATTGAAATGAATGCGAACAAGATGGCGATCTGTGGAACGAAGATGATTATGCCACCGATTCCGGGAACAATTCCATCTGCGAGTAAATTGGTGAGCGGGCCTGCGGGTAATGCGTCTTTCAAATAAGCGCTGAGTGAAGCAAAACCTGAATCGATGAAATCCATCGGAACGGTAGCCCATGCGAAGATCGCCTGGAAGATGAGAAACAGAATTCCAAAGAATAACAGATAACCCCAGATCTTGTGAGTAAGGATCCGGTCAAGTTTACCCGTGTTTTTCTTCCACGACAGTTCTGCATTTTTCAACGTAACGGCATTCAGCAGATCCTGAATTGCGCTATATCGATGGATAGTTTCTGCGCCTTGAAATTTTCCGGGAAAGAAATTAAAGGCAGTTCGCACTGAGGCAACCGTCTCACGATCTTCTTTCGAAAGAAATTTGAGTGAGTTGGGCTGCTCGAGGAACTGATAAGCTTCGTAGTCGTTGTCAACGTTGAGTTTTGTGCGAAGCTCTTTCACAGGAGCTTTCGCGTCATCCCAAACTGCGAATGTTGTTTTTTCTGATGGAGCTACTGGTTTGCTGATCGTTTTTTTTAGTTCTTCGAGCCCTACACCGTTGCGCGCATTGATGGGTACAACAGGAACTCCGAGACGCTGCGACAGTTTGGTGATATCATAACTGATGCCAGCCTTCGCAACCAGGTCCATCATGTTCAATGCGAGAATCGTGGGCAGGCCGATGTCGATGATCTGCGTCAACAACAATAGTCCCCGCTTGAGGTTGGTGGCATCCGCAATCACCACAATCGTATCGGGACTTTGAGGGCCTCTGTGATCAAGGAGTATCTCGGCCACAATCTGTTCGTCAAGACTTCTTGGATAGATGCTGTAGATCCCGGGAAGATCAATGATCTCAGCGGTTATTCCGTTGGGGAGCAAACAAAGTCCGGATTTTTTATCGACTGTAACGCCTGGAAAATTTCCGATCTTTTGATTCAGTCCGGTGAGTTGATTGAATAACGATGATTTCCCCGAGTTGGGATTTCCAAGCAACGCAATTCTTGGCCTCTTTCGCTCAGACATCAATTAACAATTGAAATGGTTTCAGCTTCTTCCAGACGCAGAGACAACTCATAACCTGAAACACTTATGCAAATCGGATCACCCAATGGCGCTGTGAAATTGAACCTGACGGGAATACCAGGCAGACAACCCATTTCCATAAGTTTCACAGAAATGTGCTCATCCGTAAATCCGGTTATGATTCCTACATCGCCAGGCCTCATTTCTGCTACATTCCTCGGGTTTTCCACGCTTGTTTATTTAGATTAAATTTAAACAAGACAAAGATATGGGTGGTTCCCCTTACAAGCAATGATTTATATCAGGTTTTAACTTGCAAGCATGAAGCGAGGAAAGTCAACTCAAAAGGGAAAAATCAAGAAGTCACATCGGCCGGTTGAGCCGGCTGACAAACAACCGCAACCGGAAGAAAAGCCTTTTGACTTCGGTGGAATTCCGATGCGCGACTTAAAGAAAAACCTGGGCTGTGGTTAAATGCTCTCGGCAACGAAAACGCGTTTGACGCGTTCGCTCGTGTTGGTCAGGATCTCGTAGGGAATCGTGTTGATCCATGAGGCGACATCCTGAATACGCAGCTCTTTGCCGAAAATGATCACCTGATCACCTTCGCTGGCATCAAGATTCGTGATGTCGATCATTGTCATATCCATGCAAACATTGCCGACCACTGGTACTAGTTTGCCTTTCACCATCACCTTACCAACGCCACGACTGAACGCGCGACTGAAACCATCTGCGTAGCCGATCGCAATTGTTCCTATCCTCATATCCTGCTTTGCTAATCCTCTTCGTCCGTACCCAATTGTTTCTCCGGCTTTCACCAAATGCGTTTGCGAAATAATGGTTTTCAATGTGGCAACCGGTTTAAGCGCATCAAAATTTTCCGTTGTCGGATCAACCCCATACAGCCCAATTCCGAGCCGGACCATGTCGAGCACGGTGCTGACCCGCTTCGCGATTTCGTCACGG
>CBHROW010000329.1:0-6290 GCA_966080355.1 uncultured Chryseosolibacter sp. | reverse complement strand
GGACGTGGTATTTTGACCAGGAGCTCAACCTCAGGTATTGCGAGTACGCATGGAACATGGAGGGAACAAGTGGGAACTATACCTATGTTTTCGAAGGTGGTGAGCTCGCAGGGGGGATCGAAGAGAATCAATATGACGATAACCTGGAAAGCGTTTGGTTTGCAGCAGGGTTTCCCGATGTGTATGGCTTTGCGCGAACGGAGGGCTCAGACAACGATGGATCCATTACCATGCTCACCAAAGCGGATTTCGATTCGAAGCGCACCGATGCGCGATCGGAATACGACAAGCTCATGAGCCGCCTTCGTGAATTATCAGATAGCGTCTCTGTTGAAGGTGACGAGGTTGTTATTCATGCAGAACACATCGTAAATTATGGCGAAGATTTTACAGAGACTGAGGAATATCGCATTTCAAAAACGCTCTTCGAAAAATTTTTCAAGGAAGATAATTGAGTTGCTCACGATCAGAAAGAAAACTAACTTTCTGAACGGGAACATCCTTCTATGAAAAAAATAATATATTCACTTTTACTCGTTATTGCCTTTGCCTTTAGCGTTAGCGCCCAAAAATTAAATCCAGGCCCGCAGGTATTGAGCTTCTTTTCCAGTGCTGACGACACCGATCAACCTTACGGTATCTACGTTCCAAAAAACTACGATGCAGCCAAGAAGTATCCGCTCGTCATCACGCTGCATGGCGCGGGCTCAAACCATCGGCTTGCGCTTCGCAGGGTATTTGGAAAGAGCAATGCCAATGGTGAAAACGATGTAGAGGCGACAAGATATTTTCCCGAATGGGGTGATATCGACTTCATTGTAGCAACACCATATGCGCGCGGCACTGCCGGCTACCAGGGAATTCCCGAGCAGGATGTTTACGATGTCTTAGCGGATGTGAAAAAGCGATTCAACATTGATGAAGATCGCACCTATCTTACCGGACTTTCAATGGGCGGTGGTGGAACACTTTGGATTGGAATGACAAGGCCGGACATCTGGGCAGCAATTGTTCCGGTTTGCCCTGCTCCTCCTGCGGGCACTGACCTATTGATGGCAAACGCGCTGAATCTCCCTTCGCATTTTCACCATGGCGACAAAGACCAGGCAGTTCCGGTAACCGTTTCGCGCGAATGGACACAAAAGCTGAAAGAGATGGGTGCGCATGTCGAGTACACCGAATACCCTGGCGTAAATCACAATAGTTGGGAAAACGCTTACGCAGACGAAGCTGTCTTTACATGGTTTTCAAAATTCAAAAGAAACCTGTTTCCCGATCGCGTGACGTTCAACTCTACTCAATACAAATACAACAAGGCATACTGGGTCACGTTCGATAAGATCGCACCAGGAACACTCTCGAAGATCGATGCCAAATTCACCGCGTTAAATCAGGTGGATATTACCACGACTGCCCTTGATGGATTTACACTCAGCCTCAGCGGTCACTCAAAGTATCAGTCGTCACAGCCGATTCAGGTGACGATCAACGGAAAGAAAGTAAAAACGGAAAACACGGCATCATTGTCGTTTATGCAAAAAGACGGCAAATGGATCTCGGGAAGATCTGCTGCGGGGATGCGAACATCCGCCCTCGAAGGTCCGATAAGGGAAGCTTTTGCAAGCCGCCACATTTACGTTTACGGAACTGCCGGAAATCCTTCAGATGAAGAAATGAAAAAACGGGTTGCTCTGGCTACCGATGCTGCGAATTGGTCATTCTATCGCGGAGCATTTCTTGGAAGGATCATGTTTTTCCCGCGCGTTGTTGCCGACAAAGATGTTCGTCCCAGCGATTACGAATCCTGCAACATGATCCTGTTTGGAACAAAAGATACAAACCTCGTGATCGACAAATACAAAGACAACCTGCCTATGGAACTTAACAACGGTGCCGATATGGGTCTTTTGTATGTCTTCCCTGTTAATGAGCATCTCGTTACGATCAACTCAGGGCTTCCGTGGTGGAACAATTCGTCCGAACAAAACTATCGCTTTCCACCTGCCTTCAGCGAAATTCCGAACCTGAAAGACTTCGTGCTCTTTAAAGGCAATGTAAAGAATGTTTTAGTTGACGGATACTTTGATAATGATTGGAGGTTGTCGGCTGAAGACGAGAAAAAGCTCGGGAATAATGGTGTGGTGGTCAGGAATTAGGGATTAGGGATTAGGGATTAGGCGTCAGAAATCCGAAATCCGAAAACCCGAGAACTACTCCACAAGCACCACTTCACTCATTTTCGAAACTCCCGCTTCATTGAACGCTTCTACTGCGAAATAATAACTCACACCTTTCGACAGTGCGCGGATCTCTTTAGTTGAAGGTTGGTCGTTCCAGATCTGATATGTTTGATACAGTTTGTCTTTCGCGATCCCCCACAGAATATTGTAACCCACCGCACCTTTTACTTTCTCCCAGGCAACTGTTGCGTTGCGTGTATCAACATCACGTTTAACATTTACTTTCAGCGGAGCTGCAGGAAGTGGATCGGTAGTTTTTCCAAAAACACGAATGTCACTGATCGCAAGTTTAGGTGAAGCCACGTAAATGTGTTCATATCGAACGTACCGCGCCTGAATTGGAGAAGCAAGCTCAACATATGCATTGGGTCGATCGCGCTTTTCATTGGACAGATCAGCAACTTTGGTCCAGACCTTTCCATCTTTAGAACATGAGATGCGGAACTGGGTATAGATCTTGGGATCAGACGCATCAAAAATATCCGATTGATAGTCGGTGAAATTCACCTGCACTGCCCTCACTTCAGATTTTTTGCCCAGGTCGATCGCAACCCACTCTCCTTCCTTATTGTTTTTCGCAACCCAAAACGTTCGCGGATTTTCATCCGTAACATGAATAATATTAAATGTGTCCAGCTGCGATGAAGCCGTTGCATTCTTCTTGTACGACAGTAGCATCCATCCGGTGAAGAGCTCATCTTTGTTTTGCCATTTCTTTGTCGGCAGGTAGTGTGGAAAATCTCCGAACCTGGTGTTGGCAAACATCTGTCCATCATTATCAAATCCGGTCGGGAACATCGCGATCCTTCTTTCGAAATTCCAGTTCACAGCGATCCATGGCGTTCCGGTATTCCAATAATTTCCATAATTGTCCTTAAAAGTGTTTCCGTGGCCTGCACCATTCACAAAACCTCCCGGCTTGTAAGAAACCGGATTGTAAGGTGCATAAGTAAACGGTCCGAGTGGATGATCGCCCACGTAAGTGCCGTTCGCATAAACGTTGTACTCCGTGCCAGGCGCACCATATTGAAGATAATATTTGCCATTGTGCTTCGTCATCCACGCGCCTTCAGTGAAAGGTTTGATACTCGATGTGTGGTCGCGCCCGAACCTTTCCCAGCCATGTTCTTCCGGTTTAAGATAGATCAACGGTTTATATTCGCCTTTGTAACGAAGTCTTTTGCTTTTATCGAGCTCGCTTCCGAAGAGCGGATAAACGTTTGAGGATCCCCAATACATGTACCACGTGTTTAAGTCTTCATCATAAAACAATGCGGGGTCCCATGGGCCAATGTCTTTCGGAAGCTGCGGAAGCCAGCGATTGTAAAAAAGTAATTTTCCTTTTTCCGGTTCGAGGGAATAAAAGATCGGCCGCCTGTCGAAAGTAGATTGGAAAAGATATAAGGTATCCTTGACCGACATGGCAGCGGGAGCACACATGTCTTCCATAGGCCACTTGTCGGGAACAATAAAATTCCAGTTGACAAGATCTTTAGAATGCCAATAGCCTCCGGAGATCGTCACAAACAAAAAATACTCGCCCTTGTGATTGACGATCACCGGATCGGCACCGGAGCGATATGAAATATTTTCATTGAGCTGTTCGAAGTTGTACCGATAGTTGATGTCCATCGGGTTGCAATAGGTAGTCTGTTGCGTTTGTGCAAAACCTGTGAACGATATAGAGATGAGCAGGATAAGGAGTCTCATTCCCGACTTTAGGGAAAGATTGATTGAATTGCCCGGCCTTTAAAGGCCGGGCAATTCAAAAATGCAAAGGCCGGGCAATTCAAAAAAATGCCATCTTATGCTGCCATCCAGCCTTCTATTTTTGAATTTCCGCGAAGGGAATAATTTAAAAGAACAGGTTTGCCCTCGTATTTAACTATCGCTTCATTATCAAGGCTGATGAGCTCGATGACCTTCGTGGGGCCAAGTGTGACCACAGCGTTATCTTTCACTGATTCACACCAGATCATTTTGCTGGTCACGTTGCTTAAATCGAGGTTGATGTTGCCCCGTACGTTCCGGATCATCAGCTTTTTGCAAACGCCCTTAAAAGCTACCGTGCCTTCGCCATCCAGTGTGATCTCAACGGTGTTCTTTCCGCAATAGATCAATCCTGAAAGGTTAAAATTTCCTCGTGCCACGATCTTCACATCACCATAGTTCCCTACCACGATCGAGTCGTTGTTGTGGTCGCCAATAAATTCAAGCTTGCGTAAAGGAACAACAGGTTTGTAAGCTGGCTTTACCATGATGGGCTAGTTGGGTTAGTTCGGATGAGGATTTCGATCCTTAACAAAACAACAACCACCACCCGCCCTTGCCAATTTCTATGGTCAAAATATAGAAAATATTGGCTGTTCAAATTATCAAGACATTGATTATGTGATGATTAGCAGGCGTGTGAGCAGCAAAAAATATAAACGAAATATTACGGATTATTGACCGACACGGAGTTGATCTCCATGATCAGATCCTCAAATTTATCATTGGGCACGATCGATTTGCTTTTCACCCTGTTCTTATATGAGTAAATCGTGTTGACCGAATAGCCCAGGATTTTCGCAATTTTTTCCGCGTCATGGATGCCGAGTCTGATCAGCGCGAAGATCCGCAACTCGGTGTTCAGCAACTGATTTTCCTTCAACACAATCCGGTCGGCTTCTTCAAAATACGAGTTGAAAATGGTTACGAAATCCGGGAACAGCTTCAGGAAGATCTTATCAAAATTGAAATAAAGCTCTTCGCGTTCATGATGCGGGTTGATTGTATTGACCAGCACCTTGATGTCGTCAACCCTGCGGTTTTGAAGCTTTTGATCGATCGAGTTTCTGAACGATTCGATCTTGTCGATATAGTTGGAGTTGTTACTGAAATAATAGCCGATGTACTCCTCCTTGATCTTATCCGCTTCGATGAGCTTGTGATTGATGTCCTGCAAATTGCGATTGGCCTGGCGAATAACGGCTTCCTGCGTTTTCAGCTTCCTGAGTTGCTTGGATATAATGATAGAGAAGATCGCTACGACAAGCACGAGCACCGTCAGTCCCGCTGAATAAATAAACCAGACCTTGCGCTGCTCGTCAACGGAATTGAGTTGCGCTGAAGCAATGACAGGCAAGATCGAGCTGATCTCGACTTTCCGCTGTCGGGCGCCATAGTATTCAGCATCATCGAGCGCTTGCTTAATAAATATGTAAGCGTTTTCAGTATCGCCTTGTTCAAATAACATCCTGGCCAACGAATGCATCGCGGCTGTTTCTTTCGTTGCCGCACGGATGTCGCCAAGAGAGGAGAGAATGGTATAATGAACAGCTTCCTGTGAATTGCCGAGCTTCCGCCACGCGCGACCAACATCGTGATAATTCACGGCCAGTTGGGCATGCGTGAGATGCTGAGTTCGCACAAGTGTATCAACAAATCGAATCGTTGATTCAAAGTTTCCAAAATGCAAATTTCTGACCGCGTTGAAATAGTAGTAGCGATACGAGCCTTTTTTGCACCACATCAACGCAGAGTCCAGATACGCATGATCAAGTTGCGAATAGGTTTTGCTGTAGAACTGATCCTTATTATAAATGCTGAGATCAGAATAGGCGCGTGAGAACAGGCGGTAATAGTCGATCCGGGAAGTATCAGGCAAATATTTTACTTCAACCACCTTTAGTGAGTCGAATGTTTCTTTGAACATGCCAGATGAAATAAGAATGAATCCGAGTTTCACGCGGGAGTAACCGATCAACGCCTTATCGCGCAAAGCATACGCGGTTGATGTGAGCAGGTTGGCGTAGCGAAAAGCCGAATCGTAGATGAAAGTTTTGTACTCGTGGTACATCGTGTTGTAGAGATGGAATCTCTGAAGCTCATTCAGCATTCCAACATGTTCGAGCTTAGAACGCAGGGAAGCAATACGTTCGAGTTTCTGATCCACGTAGACCTGCCGTTGTTCGATCTCTGTTCTGAGCACCTGGATCAGGCTATCATTATTTTCTTGTGCCAGTACCTGCAGGCCAAAAAACACTAAAAATCCCGCGAGAACACTCC
>CBHROW010000328.1:0-6313 GCA_966080355.1 uncultured Chryseosolibacter sp. | reverse complement strand
AAAGCCTTTGCCTTGGGATGAAAAAGACTTGCAAGCGGAAGTATCGATCGAAACAGAAATGTGGCGAGGTTATAAAGGAATATCATGGCTGGCAAAAATACTATTTCTCAGGTTTACAGGATTATTTTAGGTTCAATTCATAGACTAAAGAGTCAAAATCTTTATTTTGCCAACTATTGTTTTTTTGTAACAACCCCGCTATGAGATCACATTACCGCTTCCTCGCATTGATCGCGCTTCTTTCCTTGCCTTCCGCCCGCCTGATGGCTCAGGAGGATATCGAAAAATTTCTCACGGAAAGTGTCGAGGATGGAAAAAAGCTCATTGGAGCATACGTTGACCCGGTAATGAAAAGCACCAGCCTTGCGATGAATCAGGGTTGGTATAACACTGCAAAGCCACACAAGATCGCTGGCATCGATTTGACAATTACGGTGAATGCCATGACCGTCCCTGATCAGGATGTTCTTTTCCGCCCGGACCAACTTGGGCTCCAGAAAATTCAACTCGCTACGACTTCGTCACAATATCCGTATGTCTCCACATTACTTGGCCCTGATAAATCTTCAACATTTCAGGCTAAAGATCCGAGTGTCAATGCAACCTATAGCATACCCGGTGGAATCGGTGTAGAAGATAAGATCGGTTCAAACAAGGTGCCTGTTCCTATGGTGCATCTTGGCTTTGGTTTGCCAAAAAATACCGACATCAAACTTCGGTTTCTTCCTACAATCGACCTGAAGAACAGTGGCACAGTGAAGATGATCGGCATCGGGGTGATGCATGACATCAAGCAATGGATCCCCGGAATCAAATTGATGCCATTTGATCTATCCGGCTTTGTAGGTTTCACAAAATTCGATGTTGAATACAAACTTGATCCGGACAACGCACAGCATGCTGATCAGCGCGGGCTTTTTAATATAACATCCACTACAGTTCAGGCATTGATTTCAAAGAAGTTTTCTGTCATTACATTCTATGGTGGTCTAGGTTATAACATTGCGAAGTCTAATCTGGCAATGAAAGGCAATTACTCGATCAATGGAACGAACTACAAAGACCCTGTTGACTTGAACTTTGCTGCATCCGGACCACGCGCAACAATTGGTACGCGATTGAAGCTCGCAGTCTTCACGTTCCACGCTGACTATACCGTTCAGAAGTACAAGTGCCTGACAGTTGGATTTGGAATTGCAGTACGATAGTCTTATAGTTGACAATTTCTGATTTCTGATTCAAGGACAAAACCGTGTAAGCCTGGGTTATTCTGAACCAGAAATCAGAAATTGTAAATTATAAACTGTAAACTTGAAGTCGGTTACTTTCCTTTGTAGTCAGGTTTCCGTTTCTCTACAAACGCATTCATTCCTTCTTTTTGATCTTCGGAGGCGAACGTGAGGTAGAAGTTCTTTCTTTCAAAATACAACCCTTCGTCAAGGTGAGTCTCGAATGAGCGATTGACAGCCTCTTTCGCGAGCTGCGTTGCGATGGGAGACATTTGTGCAATTTCTCTTGCAAGTGCGACAGCCTCCCGCAAATACACTTCAACGGGAACTACTTTGTTGATCAGCCCCCGCATCAGCGCTTCCTCGGCAGAAAGAAATCTTCCCGTGAGTACAAGCTCCATCGCTTTTGCTTTTCCAATCGCTCTTGTCAGTCGTTGCGTACCTCCGGCTCCGGGCATCACACCAATTTTGATCTCCGGCTGTCCGAACTTTGCCGATTCTGACGCGATGATCATATCGCACGTCATCGCGAGCTCGCAACCTCCGCCAAGAGCAAAGCCTGACACGGCAGCGATGATCGGCTTTTTTGTTTTTCGGATCTGATCCCAGGTGGAAAACTGATCGATCATCAGCATGTCGATCGCGGTTTTACCGGCCATCTGTTTAATGTCAGCGCCTGCAGCAAAGGCTTGCTCGTTTCCGGTGATGATGATGGCGCGAACACTGTCGTTCTTATCAAGTTTTTGCAAGCTGTCTCTCAGCTCCTGCATGAGTTGGAGATTCAGCGCGTTCAATTCTTTCGGACGATTCAACTGTATAAGCGCAACTTGTTGATCGTATTGTTCACTGACGATAATGTATTCCATAAATGCAAAGTTGCCACAAAGGCACGAAGACGCAAAGGTATACAAAGGGAAGCTTATGACATACTAAGGTGCATTGATGGCTTCACGCTTCAGGCGGTGCACTGCGGTATCAAATTGTTGACCCTTGATCAGGGTTAAAAAATCTTTGTGTCATTGTGCCTTGTGGCATCCAGCATTTCTCCGTGCCTCCGAGTCTCCGTGGCAAAGAAAGGCAATGCGCTAATCTTTGATCAGTACACAAAACATCCTTCGTGCCTTTGGGCCTTCGTGGCATCCAGCATTTCTCCGTGCCTCCGAGTCTCCGTGGCAAAGAAAGGTAATGCGCTAATCTTTGATCAGTACACAAAACATCCTTCGTGCCTTTGTGCCTTCGTGGCAACCCTGCATTTCTCCGTGCCCCCGAGTCTCCGTGGCAAAAAAGAAAAGCCTTCTCAGGCGGGAGAAAGGCTTTTCAAGCAAGATCCCGATTCGCTCGGGAGGCGGACAAAAAATTGGTGCTTGTTGTCGAACTTTAATCACTTGAGGCGACAATATGTAACCGTATTTTATCTTTTCTTTGCCATCACTTAAAGGCCATTACGTCCACCCGACTGCCCAATGAGAAAAATCAAAGTATTATTTGTTTGCCTGGGCAATATTTGCCGGTCACCACTTGCCGAAGCTGTATTCAAACACAAGATCAAAGAACGCAGCCTGCAGAACAGGTTTGAAGCAGATTCTTGCGGCACTGCGAATTATCACATTGGAGACTCACCCGATCCCCGAACTATCAATAACGCAAAACGCAATGGTGTTATTATTGAGCACTGCGGGAGGCAACTCAGTGTTGACGACATCGCCTCCTTCGATTACATCATGGCGATGGACAACAGCAACCTGAGGAATATTCTCAAACTGCTCGAAGATGAGTCGCATCGACCTAAGATCATGCTGATGCGCGATTTTGATCCAATGGGAAAAGGCGAAGTTCCCGATCCATACTATGGTGGCGAGCAGAATTTTCAGGAAGTGTTCGATATTCTGGACAGGACGATGGAGAACTTCATCGATCAGCTGAGTTCCGGTTTCTGATTTGATATTTCTGATTTCTGATTGAACACCCTAATCGGAAATCAGAAATTGTAAATTCGAAACTAATTTCTCATGAGAAGCTGAAGAGTCGACCTTGACGACTGTTCCATCAACACTCCAGGCTTCTTCCGGAATGAATCAAAACTTTCTTCATCGTAATTCTTGATCGTGACCAGGGTAAGTCCTGTGTTGTAATATACTTCAAACCAGTGCTGCAGTTTTTCGATCAATGCTTTCACTTTGCTTTCGCGGAAATCGATGCAGAAGGAAAACGATATGGCGGAGTTCTGCATCACGTTCATATGGATGTTGAGCTGCGTGAGGGCGTGAAAGATCTTGCTGATGTGATCTTCCGTCACGAAAGTGTAGTCAGTCACTTTACACGAGATGAGGCATTGATTGTCTTTGAATACGAACAGGGGCGGAAGTTTATCAACGTGACATTCGTGAATTTTTGTGCCAGGCAAAGCAGGATCATCGAAATTCCTGACGAAGAGTGGAATTTTTTTTGTGGCTAACGGCTTGATCGTTTTTGGATGAATGACCGAAGCGCCATAATAGGTCATCTCTGCAGCTTCGCGAAACGGAAGTTCTTCGAAGACCGTAACGGCTTTCATGCGTTTCGGATCGGCATTCATGATACCGGGAACGTCTTTCCAGATCGTGACAGATTTTGCGCCCAGGCAAAATGCAAAGATCGCGGCTGTGAAATCCGAGCCATCGCGCCCGAGCGTTGTTGTAAAGCCATCAGGTGTTTGTCCTATAAAACCTTGCGTGAGGGCGATGGAATTTCCTTTTAGCAGATTTTTTATGGTTTGAATTTTTTCCGATGTCTTATCCCACGACACGTTTGCATCGCGGTAGTTGTTGTCCGTAAGCACATAGTTCCGGGCGTCAAGCCATTCAACATTCAACTTTTGTTCGCGGAGATAGTGACTGACGATTTGTGTTGAGACAATCTCACCTTGCGAGACCACCTGATCGTATCGTTGATCGAAGTCAGTATAATTCGAGATCAGCTTTTCTTCTGTTTCTTTCCAGATCTCATCGATCACCGAAAACGCATGATGACCTTTTTGGAACAGGTCCCGCATGATGTCGGCATGATATTCTTTCAGTTGCTGAAGTTCAGGTTTATAATTCTCGTTGTTTTGGTGAAGCTGAAGCACGCGCTCGAGAGCATTCGTGGTTTTGCCCATGGCGGAGATAACAACAACGATGTTTTCCGGAACATGAGATTGTAGAATTAGGGCTACATTTTTGACGCCTTTGGAATCTTTGACAGACGCGCCCCCAAATTTAAAAACCTGCATTTTTATTGTACTAAATCGTTTGCGGAAGTAACTTTACACCCGATAAAATTATGCAAAGATTTATGAATAATGCATACGCTACCAGCATTGAAACTTCGCGAATAGCCCAGCCGATCGGCACTGCACTCGACCGATTCATTAAAAACAATCAATCGCAGTTCGCCTATGCCAGCGGAGAGCTCTCACAACTGTTGCGAGATATTGCGTTGGCTTCGAAAGTGGTGAACCGTGAAGTGAATAAGGCAGGATTGATCGACATCATGGGCGCTGCGGGGGCGGTGAACAATACTGGCGATCAACAACAAAAGCTTGATGTGCTCGCCAACATCAGGTTTACGCGTGCACTGATGAAAGGAGGAGAAGTCTGTGCGTTGGTCTCCGAAGAATCAGACTCTTATGTCGATTTGAATAATGAAGGCAAATATGTGATCGCGATCGATCCGCTCGATGGTTCGTCAAACATCGATGTGAATGTTTCTATCGGAACGATCTTCTCGGTGTACCGCAGAAAGTCGATCGCAGGAATGCCAATTCAAACAGCAGACATTTTGCAGAAAGGGTCGGAACAGGTTGCTGCGGGATATATTTTATATGGATCGTCTACGATGCTCGTTTACACCACTGGTCACGGAGTGAATGGTTTTACATATGAACCAAGCCTCGGTGAATATTTTCTGTCACATCCCGACATGCAAATGCCGGAGAGCGGAAAAATTTATTCGATCAACGAAGGTTCATCCAATTCTTTTGATCAATCCGTGAAAGATTACATACAGTTTTGTAAAGACAACAATTACACAGGAAGATACATCGGCTCTCTCGTCGCTGATTTCCACCGGAATATGTTAAAAGGGGGAATCTACATCTATCCCGCAACAGCGAAAGACAAGAAGGGCAAGTTGAGGCTGATGTACGAATGCAATGCGCTCGCTTTCATCGCAGAGCAGGCAGGTGGGAAAGCATCAGACGGAAAGAAACGCATTCTCGATCTCGAACCGCAAGAATTGCATCAGCGAACTCCGTTCTATGTGGGATCGAAGAAGATGGTTGAGACAGCTGAAGGCTTAAAGCTGAAAGCCGAAGGCTAGATTATCAGATCATCAGGATTCACCTGTCTATTTCGCGAGATCGATAAACACCGATTGATTTGCACCGACTGCCGATGCCCTTGATAGTGTACAAGCTTTCAGCTTTTAGCTTTTGGCTTTCGGCTCTGCATTTAGTATTTCTGGAACGTACTTCGCAATCGTCTCATACCACTTCACAAGCTTCTTGATGTCGGAAACGTAAACGCGATCTTCATCGAACTCAGGGAGAACTGATTTCAAAAACGCTTTCAGTTCGGATGAATCGGAGTTGGAATCAACACCGAGGTCGGTTCCAAAGTCTTTGTTGATCTTTTTGAAAATATCTTCGAGCGGAACAGTGCCTTCCTTTGTGGTCGTGTAGATCGAGATCTCATTCAACAATGACAGCCGGTGATTTGTTGTAGCAATTATTTTTGTTTTGGCTTCATCGAGTGATTCGAGTATCACACCTGACTTGGTTGGCGCGACAACTTTGAATAATCCACCTTTTCCTGAAACCGTTGCAATCTGAGCTAATGTCATACGCTGAATTTTTTGTGGCGACAAAACTAAGTATTTTGCGATTGACTCGTCAACGTCTCGTCAATAAAAGTCAGCAACTCCTGGTGGCCTGTTTTCACAGTGGATGAAGTAATAAAAACGGGCGGCAATTCATCCCAGGTGTCAAGCAATCGTTTTTTATAAGAGGCGAGATTTTTTTGCAGCTCATTCTTTGTAAGCTTGTCGGCTTTGGTGAATACAAGTGC
>CBHROW010000327.1:0-6402 GCA_966080355.1 uncultured Chryseosolibacter sp. | reverse complement strand
GTCACCCTTGTTATTGCTCTGTCGTCTAATGGATGAGATACAAGGCTACGGACCTTGGGGTGCGAGTTCGAATCTTGCCAGGGCAACAATTGGAGAGCAGGTAAATATTGGTTTGTTATCCCGATAGCTATCGGGATCCTGCTAAGGCAGTTCTCATGAACATGACATGAAGGTTCGATCCCTTCGCTCTCCGCATAACAAAGAGGGTATCCGGCTGGATGAGGAGCTTGTCTTGAAATGTAAACTTAAAGAACAACTCAAAAAATCTATACAGAACTAGTTCTTGAAAATTTCTTCAACATCGTCTGTCGGGATGATGATTTCCTTCGGCAGTCCGAACAGTTGAAATATTTTTTTACTTGGTGAATGTGATAGAAGTGCCCTGTCTTCTTGCCGATTTCATTCTCGAATTTTTTTATCCAGTTCTGGAATGTGAGCCAACTGACTCCCTACATCTGCGCAAGCTGTTTATGCGTTAATTCTTTTAAAACAAAATGCTCTTGCTTATCCGACCTCACATCCTTGCCCTTCATATCGTTTGACTTTATGCTGCAAACCTATCGAACGCGCTAAGGCTGTTTAAATGCTTTTGAAGGATTGTGAAAGATTATGAAAGGATGTGAGTGATTTTTAGTCAATTGTAAATGCTAGTGCAAGATTAGCTCGCTTGCTGAATTCGGATTGAATTAGAGTTGAAATTAAGTTGAAAACAGTTAAAGGAAGTTGAAATAAGAAGGTATCAAGTCAAAAAACAATCAACAATGGTCACAGCACACATTATCGCTCTTGGCTTTCTCAAAACATTCCTTTCCTTCTTTGAAAGAAAAATAGGCAAGACCGAGAGTTCCTAGGCTATCAACGTATGGGATTTTTGCGAACTCGTAGATGACACTCGCTGCCAGAAGAATCACTGACATATAAATACACACCTTGGTACATTGTGCGTCAGCAAGAATTGCGGGTGAGTTAAGTTCGCGACCTACTTTTGTTTTTCCCAGGATGAGTGCCCACATCACGAGGATCGAAATGCCAGAAATAACAATCCCCCACATCGTAGTTTCAGGATTATGATTTGTCCAGATGTTGTAAATGCTTGTTATGACCAAACCCGTGACCAAAACGTAAAACGCTACACCCGTGATTCGCAAAGCGGTTCGTTCGAACGTGTCACGATTTCCATTGGGATTCCTTTGAATTCGGTAGATCATGTGAGCAATACCAACTCCAGAAATAACCTCGATAAAGCTGTCGACACCAAATCCAAAAAGAGTGAAGCTTTCATCTTCAAATCCAAAGTACACCGAGATCAAACCTTCCAGCAGATTATAGAGGATCGTAAATAATGCCAAAGCGGCAGCAGCCTTGTACAGCTTTGAAATGTTGTTATTCGTAATTACCGCTGATTCCAATGTTCTTTCCATCACGTCTTTAAAACCGCGTTTTAAAAATAATGGTTCTGCTTCAGTGTTTCCGCAATCATTTTATCATCCGTACCTTCGGAACATGGAAGCGACAACGGATTTGTTCGGAATTCCTGTGCCATCCACTGACCCGGTGTTTTTGGGATTTGTAATTATTCATATCGCGATGGGCATCCTCGCAGTTGTCATTGGAGTCTGTGCAATGCTATCTGACAAAACCGGTAAGCTGCATTGGAAATTTGGCCGCTACTATTTCTGGTTAATGACAGCTTCGTTTGTCACGATCATTATTCTGTCGGTCATGCGATGGCCTCATAATATTCATCTTTTAACGATTGGTGTGCTGGCATTTGGATGTGCTTATGTCGGAAGAAGATTGATCAAAACAAGTATTAAACGCTGGAGCCGCTGGCACACTATATTAATGAGTATGTCTTACGTTTTTCTGCTCACCGGATTTTACGTTGACAATGGCAAGAATCTTCCGTTCTGGAATTTATTCCCGCAATGGTCTTTTTACTTTTTTCCTTCTGTGATTGGGATACCAATAATTATCCGGGTGCTGAAAACACATCCATTGAATAGGGTTTCCTAGCACAATTCTTTTCTTTTCACTTTCTGCATCTTTTTTCAACTCACCCGTCTATGGGATTGAAAGCATTTTAACTCATGGAAAAACGTAAATCACTCCCCGTAGCGATAATTGGAGCCGGACCTGTTGGTTTGGCCGCAGCAGCACATCTTGAGATTCGCGGCATTCCGTTCGTATTATTTGAAGCAGGATCAACCGTGGCGTCAAATATTCTGTCGTGGAAACACATTCGTGTGTTCTCGCCCTGGAGGTACAATATAGACAAGGCAGCACGTCAGCTTCTAAACGGATCGGGATGGCAAAGTCCAAACGATGAAAGTTTGCCAACGGGAAAAGAATTGTTTGACCAATACTTTTTGCCTTTTTACGAGCTGCCATTTATCAAGAGCAATACCTTCTTAAATGCCAAAGTGGTTTCCATCGGAAGAAAGAATCTCGACAAGATGAAAACATCCGGACGGGAGGACTTGCCGTATGTAATTCAGGCTCTTCAGAACAAGGAAGTGAAACAGTTTGAAGCTCAGGCGGTGATCGATGCAACAGGCACATGGAATTCACCTAATCCTATTGGTTCCGGTGGTAACTATGCTGTAGGGGAAATAGCGAGTCGCGAAAAGATATTTTATGGCATCCCAGACATTCTCAATCAACACGCTGATCGTTACAAAAACAAGAGTGTGCTTGTCATAGGAAGCGGACATTCTTCTATCAATACTGTTCTTGAGCTTGATAAACTCAAAGACGAATATCCTGACACGGAAATTAATTGGGTACTACGGAAGAAAAACATTCGTGACGTATATGGCGGTCAGGAAGACGATGCGCTGGAGGCACGCGGTGCGTTGGGCATCAAGATCGAGGAGTTGGTAAATAATGATCGCGTTAACGTCTATACTCCGTTTCAAATTCAACAGGTTCTCAAGAAGGATGGAAGGCTGACAGTAATCGGGTTTCAGGACGATCAGAAATTTTCTTTGCCTGCCGTTGATGAAATTATCAGCAACACCGGCTCGCGTCCCGACTTCTCTTTCATCCGCGAAATACGTTTGAGCATTGATCCATCTTTGGAAAGCGTTAACGCCATCGCGGAACTGATCGATCCGAACATTCACAGTTGTGGTACCGTGCGACCACATGGCGAAAAAGAATTGCGTCATCCTGACAAGGACTTCTACATCGTTGGATCCAAAAGCTATGGCCGCGCACCAACTTTCCTCATGGCTACGGGCTATGAACAAGTACGTTCAGTAGTGGCCGCTATCGATGGTGATATGGAAGCCGCTCTCAATGTTGAACTCGATCTTCCAGAAACTGGTGTGTGTAGCAGTGACATCGGAGGAGCTTCCGGTGGCGCTTGCTGTGGAGTTGAAGCAAAACCAAAAGGGCAGACTTCAAAAGCCGCGTGTTGTGGATAGATGAACGACAAGAATAATAACAATTTGAAGGCATCAGCATTCGCTGCACTCGCGCTCGCGTTTGCAAGTTTTGGTGATGCCTTTCTATATCCGTTCCTGCCAGTAAATTTTCTTCAGGCAGGAATTCCCGGTGTATGGGTCGGTGTTTTACTTTCAATAAATCGCTTCGTAAGAATATTTTCAAATGCCCTGGTCGTTCATGCGTTTGCAAGACATGGTCTTCGATTAATCATGATCATCGCTGTTGGGCTGGCAATTACTTCAACGCTTGGGTATGCGATTGCTACAGGTGTTTTTGCGTGGTTGGTTTTCAGGATCATGTGGGGCCTTGCCTTTTCTGCAATGCGGATCGGTACACTTGGATATGCCCTTCAGCAGCAACGACCGGGCTTTGCGTTAGGCATGAGTCGAAGTCTCCAAGAAGCCGGGCCGATGGTTGCGTTATTTCTTGCGCCAATACTCGTGATGCGTTTCGGCTCGACAACGATTTTTTATTTACTCACCCTGTGCTCACTACCCGCGCTCTACTTTGCATGGAATCTGCCAATCATAAACGACAAAACGCAAGCACTAGACAATAAGCGATTGTTACGCTGGCCGTCCACTCTAAATTTTATCACGTTCATTTCGGCCATCCTGATCGATGGAATCATTGTCGTTGTGTTAGGCGTGTTGTTCCTTCATTATCGCGATGACATTAGCTTGATTGCTGCAACCACACTTGCGGCATTTTATCTTGGATATAGAAGGATTTGCCTCGTGACATTATCTCCAGTCGGAGGGTGGATCGCGGATAAGATCGGTATTGACAGAATCTTCAATGTCTCGATGATCTTCGTTGTTCTCGGTTTGATACTTATCATTTCAGGGTGGATTGGAACCGGAGCGGTCGTTGCGTTCACATTCTATGGTATCAACACCGCTATCACACCTGGCTCTGCTTCGAAGTCAAACAATCATGCACTTGCTGCCGTTGCAGAAATCGCTACGTGGCGAGATTTTGGAGCAGCGCTAGGTACGTTGCTCGGAGGATTTTTAATTTCCTCCCGATATCTGAACGATGTTTTGGTAGTGGCTATCTTTGTAATGACATTCATGCTTTTCGTGCATCTCGGAACTGTCCGAAAAACGTTTAAACTATTTTCTTATGGAAGTAACGACAATCTATAAGCAGTTTCATTCTCAGCTTCTAGGTTATATCAAAAGCAAGATCAGGTCGAAGGAAGATGCTGAGGACATTCTGCAAAATGTCTTTATCAAAATTTCAGCAAGTGTGGATAAGCTCAACGAGGAAGAAAAGCTGAAGAACTGGATATTCACCATCACGCGCAATGCGGTCATCGACTACTATCGGGCTAACGCATCAAGAAAGAAAGTCGCGGTTACAACTGAAGTGGATGAAGATCTTTTTGAAGAAGATACCGCTGACACTACCAAAGGTCTGGATCAGTGCATAAATACAATGATTGCGCTTCTGCCGGAAGAATATCGGGACATCATTATCGAGTCGGAGATAAACGGAATAAAGCAAAAAGATCTGGCCGATAAATACGGCATCGCATATCCTTCCCTGCGTTCGCGCGTTCAGCGTGGTCGCGAAAGACTGAAGCAACTCTTTTATAATTGCTGCCACATCACAACCGACAGTCTGGGCAATGTTGTTGACGCGCAAAGCAGATCAAATTGTGGTGGCCCTTGCGATCCATGTTCCACAGAATAACGACTTTTTCTCTGCATCAATTTGAATAGTTGTCGTCTTTAAGAATAGAAAACAAAAACACAACTATGAATACAGAAACTGTCGAAATCCCGGTACTTCAAAAATCAAAAGTCACTAGCGAAAAAAAGGAAGAACCGGCAGCCTCTGCCTGTTGCGCTCCAAAGAACAACGCTTCAGTATGTTGCACGCCAAGCGAGAAACCTGAAGACAATGGTGGCGCTTGCTGCGCTCAACCCGCTGATGGATCAGCCTGCTGCAATAAGTAGCAAGAATTAGGCAAGGCGCTATCGAAGAAGTGTGCCGATCTTCGGTGTCAAAGTTCAAAAATCCGAGATGGCTCCCTGCCTTTTCAATCATCTCATTTCACAATTCACTTCTTTCACAAAAACAAGAATGAAAATTCTCTACATCTTTCCGCATCCCGATGACGAGTCATTCGGCCCCGCTGGAGCCATTCATCAACAAATCAAGAAAGCATCGCACTACTTAAGGTACTTGGATGATTCTGATTTCCATTCAGCGACCGCTGCATTGAAGTCCTTTAAGAAGGCATCGTTCTTGAAATAATGCTGAATCATTTTATAAGCAACTTGTCGTGATGCTTCATTGTCGCTTGGATAATGAATTCCCATGATTTCTCTTGATCTTCGTATTTCCTCCGCCAAGGCGATAAAGTCTTTTTGTTTGTCAGGAATGATTTCACTCCATGCAAATGCCTGAACAAATGCCCATAGCGTGTGGCCGCTGGCAAAAGAAGGTGAGCCCATTTTAGCCATTGCTTGCATCGAAGGTTCCAGATGATAAGGACGTGCGCGAAGTTGTTTATACTTGATCGTAAATTCCATGATCCGCATGTCTTGCATCACGCCCTGGAGGAGCTTTGAAATCTTTGGGAAATTTTTTGCATTAATATTTTCGCCCATCAATTCCCGTCCCTCAAAGAACAGATCCTTCAGGTTTTGTTCATAAGCTTTATGTGAAGGAAGGAGGTTGACAGGAGGCCAGTAACCGATGTTGCCGAGATACTCAACCCTCTTTGTTTGTTCTGGCGTTCTTTTGTTTTGGAGTTCAAGTAAGTAGTCAAGTTCTTTTCGCGTCTGGTCTGAACTGTTTGCCGGGGATTTCACGCTTGCGCTGAGAGATTTGACCTGGCCATCGGTAAGGTAATACGGCTTGACAAGGAGATACACGATTGAGTTACCATATTCCGCTGAGGGAAAGGTTAAGGTGTCCATCCACGCTCTTGATGCATTT